>CAZDTB010000712.1:0-2067 GCA_964508075.1 uncultured Planctomycetales bacterium | reverse complement strand
CGTCGCGGTGGGCGGTGGCTTGACACCGCCCCAGGCGGGAATTATCGTCGTTTGCACAAGGGGACGGCTTCTATCCCTTTGCGCAAACGCGATGGAGCAATGGAAATGGCCGGATTGACTGTTGAGGACTGGGTCGACTCCCTGCAAGCTCGGGGAAGGTACACCTTCCTCCGCGCTGAGGCGATCGATGGGACCGGACTCTCGGCCGAGTCCGTCAAGAAAGCCCTTCAACGTCTCGTTCGCCGGCAACGCGTCGTGAAGGTCAAGAGCTACTTCTACGTAATCGTGCCGCTCGAGTACCTCCACGCCGGCAGCCCTCCTCCCTCGTGGTTCATCGATGACCTGATGAAGGCGATGGACCGGTCGTACTACGTTGGTCTGCTCAGCGCGGCCGGCATCCACGGCGCCTCTCATCATCAGCCTCAGGAATTCCAGGTGATCACGGATCGGCCCGTCCGTCCACTGATGGTTGGTCGCAGCCGGATTCGGTTCTTCACCAGCAAACGCACTGTGGACACCGCGGTACAAAACGTGAAGACGCCAACTGGCGCCATGCGCGTGTCCACGCCCGAAGCGACGGCTTTCGATTTGGTTCGTTTCGCCAAGGTCGCCGGCCAGCTCGACAACATCGCAACTGTCCTAGCGGATCTGGTCCCACTCCTGGATTCCAAGCGGATGTTGAAGGTTGTGCGTGCCGGTGGGGACATTCCCAACGCGCAACGCCTCGGCTTCCTGCTCGAGAAGGTCCGCGGGCGATCACAGGCAAAGGCGTTCCATGAATGGATCAAGCGTCAATCTCCTCGCACCATCCCGCTTCGGCCAGGACGGTCCGAAGCCGGAGCCGAGGAGGATCGTCGCTGGCACGTACTCGTTAGCGAGCCTGTCGAGGTGGAATCGTGATTCCGCAAGCACACATCACCGCATGGCGCGCGGTCGCACCCTGGGGGGACGACGCCCAGGTTGAACAGGATCTCGTGCTCTCGCGGGCGGTTGTCGAGTTGTTCACCGATCCGGAACTCGCGGAGTCGCTCGCCCTTCGAGGCGGAACGGCCCTCAACAAGCTGTTCATCCAGCCGGCCAGTCGGTACTCGGAAGACATTGACTTGGTTCAGGCGAAGCCCGGCGCCATTGGCGGAGTGCTGAACGCCGTCCGCCGCCGCCTCGATCCATGGCTCGGACGGCCCAAGCGCTCGAGCAGCGAGGCGAATGTTACGCTGACCTATCGTTTCGAATCTGAGGTACCGCCGATCCGCCCGCTGCGTCTGAAGATCGAAATCAACACGCGCGAGCACTTCGCGGTGCTGGAGTACAATAGGGTTCCGTTCCTGGTAGACAATCCCTGGTTCGCCAGCGAGGCCGACGTGACCACGTACGCGCTGGACGAGCTGATGGGCACGAAGCTCCGGGCGCTGTACCAGCGGCGCAAAGGGCGCGATCTCTTTGATCTGTGGCTGTGCCTGAGCCGTGGTTTGCTGGACCCGGCGCAGGTGGTGGCATGTTTTGCGGCGTACATGAAGCATGAGGGACGAACGATCTCGCGCGCTGAGTTCGAGCGCAATCTGTTCGAGAAGGAGAACAACGCGGGCTTTCTGGACGATATCAGACCTCTGCTTGCCTCGGGCGATGACTACGACGCGATCGTGGCGATGGCGCTCGTGCGCGACAATCTCATCAGTCGCCTGGCAGGCGAGCCCTGGAGGGGAGTGCCGTCCGAGACGGACACGGCCAAGGGCAGCAAACCGCGCTCGCGCAAAGGGCGCAGGAAGTAACGTGCGTGTTGCCGGTTCCGTAGGATCGCCCGTAACGGAACGGCACTGGCTGGCCGCTTGGCACGCCATGACAGGCACGCTACTCTGCTTGGCGCTCGGAATATTGTCCAGGTGGAAGGAGTTGAGCGAATCGCGGCGGTGAACCGCCGCACGAAAAACTCGAAAGACGCGTGAGCGTCCAGCTGTCTCCCGAAATACCGCCAACGCGGGCCCTTGGCCCGTGCAACACGATGGCAGCACAGGCGCCGCGCTCCCGAAAGGGAGCGTCGGCCATGTGCTACATCGTGGCCCCTTGGCG
>CAZDTB010000711.1:0-2070 GCA_964508075.1 uncultured Planctomycetales bacterium | reverse complement strand
AGGATTAGATTGGGGTGGTTCGCGGCAGGGTCGTCCGGCCGGGCCGGCCGGTAGAGCCGTAACAGTTTGACAATAATGAGCTTAGCTTTAATGGCCTGCAGCGCGCAGCGGCCGGCGGCATGGCGCTCCGATCGGTCGGTTGCGACGCTGGGCTCGCGCCGGCGGCCCCCCCGGATACGAATCGTCGATCGCAGGGGTAACCTGATGGCGTGGTGATGGCGGCATCCTCACGACCCGGGGCTGGTTGAGCCACGCGATTCCCGTATCATGCGAGGCCCGGAGGGTCGCGACGGCGTGTGCAGCGCGGTGATACGCCGACAAGCGCCACATAGCCTGTTTCCCGTTCGCTCCACGGAAGGGTTGCATTATGAAACGTAAGTGCGTGTACTTTTTCGGGGCCGGCAAGGCCGAGGGCAAGGGTACCGATCGCGAACTCCTCGGTGGCAAGGGGGCCGGTTTGGCGGAAATGACCAACATCGGGCTGCCGGTGCCGGCGGGTTTCACTATTGCTGTGGCGGCGTGCGAGTATGCCAACGCTCATGACCTGGCGTGGCCGGTCGGGATGGAGGCTCAGGTTCGGCAGAACGTTGCCAAGCTGGAGAAAGTCTGCGGCAGGAAGTTGGGCGACGCGAAGGATCCGCTGCTGGTTTCGGTGCGGAGCGGGGCGGCGCGTTCGATGCCGGGGATGATGGAGACGATCCTCAACCTCGGTTTGTCCGACACGTCGGTACTTGGACTGGCCGAGGCGACCGGCAATCCACGCTTTGCGTGGGACGCCTATCGCCGCCTCCTGCAGATGTATTCCACCGTGGTGGTCGGGCTCAACAAGGATGTGCTGGAAGAGAAGCTGTATAACCTCAAGCAGCGCGTCGGCGTGCAGCTCGACATGGAGATTCCAGCCGAGTCCTTGCGGGAGCTGTGCGCGGAGTTCAAGGAGTTCTATCGCGAGGAAACCGGCGAGGAATTTCCGCAGGATCCGTGGATTCAACTCCGCGGGGCGGTCAACGCGGTCTTCCGGTCCTGGAACGCGGAGAAAGCGGTCACCTACCGCCGGGTCGAGAAGATCACCGATCTGAACGGCACCGGTGTGAACGTGCAGACGATGGTCTTCGGGAACATGGGCGATGACAGCGGGACGGGCGTCTGTTTCACGCGCGACCCGAGCACCGGCGAGAACGTTTTCTACGGCGACCTCCTGATCAACGCCCAGGGCGAAGACGTGGTCGCGGGCATTCGCACGCCGCTGAAGCTGGCCGATCTGGAAAGCCTGATGCCGGATCTCTACGACCAGCTCTGTGCGATGCGAGCGATGCTGGAGATTCATTACGGGGAGATGCAGGATCTGGAGTTCACGTTCGAGCGTGGCAAGATATACATGCTGCAATGCCGGACCGGAAAGCGCACGCCGCAGGCCGCCTATCGCATCGCGGTCGAGCAGGCCACGCAGCCGCTGATGACCAAGGCAGAGGCCACGCGGCTGGTGAAAAAGGGGTATTTGCCGAAGAAGTACCACGCCGCGGCGTCGAAGCCGGTCATTTCGAAGGATGATGCGATCGCGCGGATCACCGGGGAGGATATCGAGCGGCTGTTCTACCCGATCATCAGCTCGGATGTCTCGGGTGACGATCTGGCCCGGCACAGGATTACGCGGGGGATCAACGCCGTTCCGGGCGCGGCGTGTGGCAAAGTCGTCTTCAGCGCCAAAGAGGCGGAGCAGGCGGCCGAGCGCGGCGAGGATGTTATTCTGGTTCGCAAGGAGACTTCGCCGGAAGACGTCGGCGGGATGCAGGCGGCCAAGGGTATTCTGACCCAGACCGGCGGGAAAACCTCACACGCGGCGGTGGTCGCCCGCGGCTGGGGCAAGTGCTGCATCGTCGGCTGCGGAGCGCTCGAAATCAGCTACCGTCGCGGCGAGGTACGGGTCGGCGAGTACGTGATCCGCGCCGGCGACTATCTCACGCTCGACGGTTCGAGCGGGGACGTCTACCGCGGTCAACTCGAGCTTGTACGTCCCGAGCCGCCGGAAGAGTTCTACACGCTGATGGGCTGGGCGGATCGGCGTCGGCGGTT
>CAZDTB010000710.1:0-2072 GCA_964508075.1 uncultured Planctomycetales bacterium | reverse complement strand
CAGGACGTGGTCGAGATCCTGCTCGACCCGCACAACACGCACCAGGGTACCGGCGACGACGTCTACTGCCTCCAGATCAAGCCCAGCGGCCTGCTGGTCGCCCGCCAAGGTTGCCTGACCGATCCGCCGATGAATCGCAGCGAGTTGTGGCAGTCCGGCACGCACGTCGCCGTCAACGTGCAGCCGGAGGCGTGGATCGTCGAAGTCGCGGTACCGCTGGCGTCGCTGGGCCGGGCGGCCCAACGCAACCGCATTTGGGGGTGCAACATCACCCGCCTCGACGCGCGGCGCGGCGAGTACTCATCCTGGTCGGGGGCGCGTCAGTACACGTATGCGCCGCACCTGCTGGGGAATCTAGTGCTGCTGCGGCCGTAGCACGAGAGGGCACTGGCAGCAAGCTGCCAGTGGCACCCCCAGGATGAACTCGGTGTCCGCGTCTACACGTCGAGGTACAGCTCGAATTCGTACGGGTGCGGGCGCGCGGCAACTGCCGAGGCGTCGCTGAGACGCTTGGCTGCGATCCACGCTTCGATGAACGATTCGCTGAAGACCTCGCCCTTGGTCAGAAAAGCGTGGTCCTTCTTCAGCGAGTCCAGGGCGGCATATAGTGAGCGCGGCAGCGGCGTGATCTTGGAGCGCAACTCGGCATCCTGCTTCGCGATATCCACGTCGAACGGTCCCTGGTTGTGATCGGCTGGATTGATCTTTCGCTCGATCCCGTCCAAACCCGCCATCAGCATTGCCGCCAGCGTCAGGTAGACGTTGCCGGTCATGTCCGGCGGGCGGTATTCGATCCGCTTATCCTCGGGGCTGACCGTGTACTTGGGCACGCGGATTGCCGCCGAGCGGTTCGCGAGCGAGAAGAAGAGGTTCACCGGGGCCTCGTAGCCGTCGCCGAGCCGCTTGAACGAGTTCGTCGATGGGTTGGTGATACCGGTGAGCGCCCGCCCGTTGATCAGCATCCCGCCGACGTATTGGAGTGCGAGATCGCTCAAGTCGGCATAGTTTTTGCGATTCTCGTCGAAGAAAATGAACTTGCCGGCCTTGGTCAGCTTCTGGTGGACGTGCATGCCGTTGCCGGCCTCGCCGAAGACGACTTTGGGCATGAACGTCGCCAGTTTGCCGCGACGGCGGGCAACGTTCTTGATGACGTATTTGACCAGCATGGCGAAGTCGGCGGCCTGAACGAGCGGGTGCAGATCGACCTCGATTTCGCACTGTCCCGGGGCACCGACCTCGTGATGGTGGTAGCGGACGGGAACGCCGAGCTTCTCCAGCTCGAGGCAGACCTCGGTGCGCAGGTCGTGCAGGTGCTCGGTCGGCGGCGTGCGCAGGTAGCCCTTCCTGGCATTGATCGCCGGCGTCGAGCCGTCCGGCTCCGTCTCGGACGAGTGGACGACGATGCTCGTATGGTAGGGCGTGTTAAGGACCTCCACGCGGTCGAGCGCATGGAACTCGAACTCGGGCGCCATCCAAGCCTGATCAGCGATTCCCTGGGAACGCATGTATTCCACCGCCCGCTTCGCGATCGCCCGCGGGTCGTCGCGCATCGACTCCCTCGTGTCGGCCTTGAGCGTATCACAGAAGAAACTGAGCGTCGGATGCTCGCAGAACGGGTCAACGAAGCCGCTCTCCGGTTCGGGCCGGGCGACCACGTCACCGCTCTCGACCTTGCCGTAGCCGGCCCCGGAAGAGCCGTCGTACCCGACACCGTCCTCGAAGTGCTGCTGCGTGAATTGGCGCGCCGGGACGGTGATGTGCAGCCACTGACCGGCGATGCCGACCACCTTGAGGTCGACCATGTCTATGCCATTGTCTTTTATGAACTTAAGTGCTTCCTGGGAGGTGCTGAACATCAAAAGTCCCCTAGCTTGGCAGTTTCCGAATCAGCCGCGCCCTACCACAGTACACTATTCGCCTGGCCCATTCCATACCAGACTGTCCAACCTCCGCCAAGGTGCCCAAGCGCAACGGCGTCCACACCTTGGGCGCATGACAGTCTGGGCGGGCCGAAGCTGGTTTGCGAGCGCGCAACCGGCGATGAGGTGGGTATCGCATAGCCCCGGAGGGGC
>CAZDTB010000709.1:0-2103 GCA_964508075.1 uncultured Planctomycetales bacterium | reverse complement strand
TGGCACGGCGAGGCCAACTTTCTTACCGTCCGCAACGACCGGGCGGGCGGGTTCAAGATTCCTATCGATCAGTCGCTGCCAGCCTTCGCCAATGCCTCCAACAACGACGACCCGCGAGAGGACGACGAAGGTATGGTCAACGGCTATCTGGAGTGGTCTGCCCCCGGCAACGACTTCGACGCCCGCAGCACCGAAGACGATTTGATCGACACGCCTTCGCTCTATGCGGTAAACATTCGGTCGCGCAAGGGACAGGCCACCGTCGACGTAACACCCCGCAGGCTCCAGCGCTTCAAACCCGTCTCGGGCAAACTCTATAAATGGGAGAACATCGACTTTAGTGACCCGGTCCAACCAGCCGCCGTCGACTCCGGCCAGGTCGAAGCCGACCGCTACGGATTGATCACCGTACGCAACTTCCGCGTCGGCGACCGCGGCTGGGGCAACCGATTACGACTGACCCCCGTTCGCTGACTCAAGCCCTATGACCGACATCGCACAACACGACCCCGGCAAGCCCCTGCCTGGGTGTGCGACACGCCCGAGGTGGCATCTGTGGTTTGAGCGGTCGGCCCGCGTCACGCGATTGCCGCCGTTCAGGTCATACCGAACGCGCGCACCTGTTTCGATGCGGCGCTTGCCTGTCTGACTGCAATCCCCCGAACACGAACGTGCAGACCGACTGAGTGGCTGCCTCTTCGCGACAGTTCAGCCTCCGTCGTGCAGGAGTTGCTCAAGCAGCTCGGGCACCGACACCGCGGCAAACGTGGTCGCCAGATCGGACATGGCGTACGGGATGATGAGCCGTTCGTTGTGAATGATCGAGCCGCACGAGTATACGACGTTGGGCACGTAACCTTCGCGTTCCTCGAAACTCGGCACAAGCAGCGGCTCGCGGAGGCGCCCGACGACGCGCGACGGGTCGTCACGGTCGAGCAGCATGGCGCCGATGCAATACTGCCGCATAGGCCCTACTCCGTGTGTGAGCAGCAGCCAGCCGGCGTCGGTTTCAAGCGGCGAGCCGCAGTTGCCGATCTGCACCAACTCCCAAGGCTCGCGCGGCGCCTGCAATGTCTGCGCGTGGTTCCAGCTGTAGATACTGTCAGATCGGAGCAGGTAGAGGCTCTCCCCGTCGTGGCGGGATATCATCATGTAGCGCCCGTCAACTCGGCGAGGGAACAAGGCCATCCCTTTGTTCCTGACATACCTGCCGTTGAGTGTGCGGACGTGGAACGTCAGGAAGTCGCTCGTCTCCAGCAGCATCGGCAGCATCCGCGAACCGTTGTACGCCGTGTAGGTGCCGCAGTAGCGGGTCGTCCCATCTTCATGACGGAAGGTCACCAGGCGCAGATCCTCCATCCCCTGCCGTTCGTACTCGGTGGCAGGAAAGATGACGATCTCGGCCGGAAGGCAGTCTGAAGGGAAGGACAGTTCGTAGTTGGCCTCAGCCAGCCAGACCATGTCTGCCACCATGGCTCTGAAGCCCGGCCGCGTGCCCTCGTGCCGTCGCGCCTCGTTGACGGCTTGACGCAGCTGCCTGGCGCTGAACGTATCGGGGAGCAACTCAAGAACGGTCGCATCCATGCTCTCATAAGCACCGAGTTCGCCAAGCTGTCGCCGGAACAGCTCCTTCTGGAAAGGCCTGTCCGGCTGCGGCTTGGTCGAGTATGCGTATCGCGGCGGCGGATCAAACGTGATTCCGCCCTCCGCGTCGATGACACCGCGCCGGAAAACGATCGATGAAACATGACCCTCGCCGGTAGCCCGAAGACTCAGCAAAAAGCGCATCGATCCCGCCGCCAGCCTGCTCTGGTCGGGATGGACGACGATGGATGGGTTGAACAGGGCTGCTGACTCGATGGAGTACTCGAAAGTGAAATACGCACCGATCAGTAGCTGACGCGGCTCGGATAGTGCCTTCTCCAGCCGCACCTGACGGTCCACATTTTGATAGTTGTCCGTCAAGGCCGCCCGGATATCGCGGTGACGAGCGGCAAAGTTCTCCATCACTTCCGAAAGTTTGCACTCAACTTGCTTGTCGGGTAAAGCCATGATGCGGTTCAGGATGGAGCGTATGCGGCGCGGACTGCGGAAGTCGAGGTA
>CAZDTB010000708.1:0-2112 GCA_964508075.1 uncultured Planctomycetales bacterium | reverse complement strand
TTTCCAGGATGTGAACATGGTGGGTCAGCCGATCCAGCAGGGCACCAGTCAACCGCTCGGAGCCCAGCACCTCGGTCCATTCGGCAAACGGCAGGTTGCTGGTCACCAGCGTAGAAGTCCGTTCATAGCGTTGGCTGAAAACTTCGAACAGCATTTCGGCGCCGGTCTTCGACAGTGGCACGAAGCCGAGCTCGTCGACGATCAGCAGCTCCTGCCTGGCCAGCTGCTTCTGATGCCGTAGGAGGCGCTTCTCATCCCGCGCCTCGATCAGCTCGTGCACTAGCCGCCTTCTCTCACGCGATTTCGTGAACTGAGGTTGGATGGCTCCGGGCCGGGTTTCGGGGGCGTCTTGAAGTGCCTCTGGAGCGGACCGTCTCGTGGATGGCCGCTTCCTGGGGCGGAATGGCTGTCCTGCCGCGCAGAATCGCTGCGGGGAGGCGTTTTTGAACAAACTCCTCCCCGCGATCGTTCTTATCGTTGATCTGTGTTTTGCCCTTCCCTCGGGCTGCTTTCGCTCAGCAGCGCAGTTGCACCCAGGCTTGCCCGAACAGCCCCCGCAGCGGGAAACTCGACGCCAGCGACACCCAGATCTTGCGCACCGTGATCCGGATTCGCGCCCCAATCTTCAACAGCCGCAGCCGAATCGTCCCCGCTTGCGCCCGCGCCAACTCGGTCCCCTGTAGCCCCAGCCGCCGCAACCCTTCCACCAACACGTAGGCCAGCGCCGCAAAGTACAACCGCAGTTGATTGGCCCGCATCGTTTCCGCGCTCACCCGCGTCGCAAACAAACTCAACTGCTCCTTGATCCGGTTCTCCATCTCGCCACGCGCGCAGTAGAGCTCTTCATACAGCGCTTGCTTGGCCCACGCCCGCCGGCTCAGGTTGGTCACTACGAAGCGCGGATTCTCCTTGCCCTCGATCTGTTCGGCCTTCGCCACCACCCGCCGCTTCCGGCTCCAACTCCCCGTTTTCGTCCGGTGCTGAAACTCGCAGAACACCCGTACCGCGCGGCCCGTCCGGCGGTGCTGCCGCGCCGCCTGCGCCATCTGCGGCGCGATGATCCGCCGCAACAGTGGATTGCGCGCCAGCCCGAAGACGTAAAACACGCCGTGCTCCTCACACCACTTCATCAGCTCTTCCCGGCAGAAGCCCGAGTCCGCCCGCAGGATGATCTCCACCTCCGGCCAGGGCTGCCGGATCTGGTTCACGATCCGTTCCACCTCTGCCTGGCTCCCCGCCGCCGCATCCTGATCCGCCGTGTGCAGCCGCGCGCACAACACGTGCTCTCCCGCGAAGATGTACAGCGGCAGGTACACGTACTCGTCGTAGTAGCCGTGAAAGAAGCGCCCCTCCTGATGGCCGTGCAGCGGCAGGTCGGTCACATCCAGATCCAGCACAATCCGCTCTGGCGGCTCGCCATGCGCTTCCACAAATAGCCGCACCAGCAACTCGTCGACGGCCTCGGCGCGGTAGTGGATCCTCTTGTACCGGTTCGGCTGCTCCGTGCTCAGCTCCAGTCGGTTCAGCGTGCTCTTGCCCGCCAGCACTTCCCGCTCCGCCTGGCGCTTGCCGCTCACCGCGCACAGCAACGGGTCGTGCCGCAGCGCATCGTGGTCGCTCAGGTCTTCGTAGCCCAGGGCCAGACCGAAGATCCGCTGCCGCAGCATCTCGGGCAGTTGGTGCTGGACGTACAGCGGGTTGCGCCGGTCGTCGAAGCAGGCGGCTAGGCGCGACACCATGTCGAGGCACCGCTCGGTGCGCTCCAGCAGCAGCACTCCGCCGTCGGAACTCATCGTGCCGCCGTCGAACCGGGCCACCAACTCGCGGCCGTCAGGGGCTTCAAATCCGAACGATTCTTGGATACACTCTGTCATAGCGAAAGCCGCTTTCTCGTTGGCGTTAACTGCAAGTGTGGAAACTCAGTTATGCCACGAGAAGCGGCTTTTTGCCAGACCTTTGTGAGAAATCGCGGTTAGGGCGGCCCACAAAACTCAGTCCCACCGTAGATCTAGTGAGTAGTGACTGGGGATCGCCCTCTCTGTCACTAGCCACCGGGAAATCCAGAAGCCCCAGAGAGAGTGCCGCGATCAGGTGCGGGATTGGTCCGCGCTC
>CAZDTB010000707.1:0-2113 GCA_964508075.1 uncultured Planctomycetales bacterium | reverse complement strand
CACATCCCCGCCCGGCGCAAGCCCGTCGGTGGGTCCACCGGGCTCATCGTCAAACGACATGTCGAGCAGCACCTCATCCAGCGGCGCGCCGGCAAGATCGTGCGGCAGGTCGGACACGAAGGGCGTCTGACTCGTCCTGGACACGTACGTCAGCCCGCCCGGCGTTGTGGGACTGGCCGACCGTGCCATCACCGTGGCCGAAGCGTTGCCCGAAGCCGCTACGGTAAAGCCCACAGCCGCGAGTCGCGTGTCGAAATCGCCGCGCACCTCAACGGCAACGACGGCGCCGGCGGGCACCGTTGCAGGTCCGCTGTAGTCCAGTGAGAGCGTAATCGACGCCGCTCGCGCCGCGGCTGCCCCATCGAGCACAGCCGCCACACTCACGATTGCCGCAAGCGTCCTTGCTCGCTTTATCTGTCGCATCGCTTCTGTCCCACGCCAAGTTCGAGCCATGTCACCCGCTCAGAACGACCTCAAAAAGGATCGAATAACTCGTTGCTCCGCGGACCAAACCAACCCAGATCGAACGCCTCGTAGTCGCCGCGAGTGACCGACATCTTCTGTGCGTTCGCATGCCCATCGCACCAGATCACATTTGTTTTTTTCAGGTGTCGGAAGTGAATCGTCGGCAGATACAGGTCGCTGTCGGACGGTCCCTCATACCACATCGGCCCGACGACGGTGGCTGAAACCGGGAAAGGCGGCTCACAGAACGAGTACTCCGTCAGATAGAACCCGCGCTGGGTATGGTATTGTCGGTGCGCGGTATCGGTGAACATGACGGTGTCGGCAGGCTTGGCAACGGCCGTCGTCAACCAGCCGGTCTGTAGGTGCGTCGCATTTTCGCGCTTCAGATCTTCCCGCGACCAGCTTGCCTGATACAGGCGCGATCCGACCCCTACCTGGTTGTAACCATACCCCCCGCACCCGGACTCGAACGCGTTGTCAACCCCTTCGGTCCAATACCTGACACTCTCGGGACACTCCTTGACCCTCCCGTCATACAGAGAATCGGCCAGCGGACCCTTCAGCGGATCGAACGTGTTCTTCGCAGGGTCGGGGTCAACGCCGTCGGCCTCGCGTACGCCGTGCCAGCGGTGTCGGCCGCCGAACCCGTCAAGAATGTCGCTTGCCGCCGGCACGTACAGGTCGTGGTTCTCCATCGCGTAATGCGTATTGGCCATATGCAACTGGCGCAGGCCCGACAGGCACACCACCGCCCGACCCTGCGCCCGGGCCTTGTGCAGCGACGGCAAAACGATCGCCACCAGCAGGGCAATAATCGAAACCACAATCAGCAGCTCAATGAGCGTGAAACCGGCAGCAGCATGCGCCCTGGCTGGGCACGTCGCCTCGGCGGCGCGACCGTCTTCCAGCGATCGAGCCACGCTCAGTTTGCTCACACGACGCATAACCAATCCTCGCCTGTCATTCGCACACCGTGCCGAGATAGTCGGCTCGCAGCTTGACCAGGTCGCTCTCGTCGTGCCGGGCGTTCTCGCCGCGCACGCCGTCGAGCACCAGATCACCGTAGATCGAGAACGGCACGTCCGGATCCGCCACACCGAGACGGTTTCGAAGCTCGATCAAGTCCACCAGATCTACGTCCGCGTCGCGGTCGATGTCACCCGGACAGAACACGGGGCGAACGTCGGCGGCGGCATCGATTTCGGGCGACATCTCGCCCAGAATGCCCTGAACTACATCAACGCCGCACGTAATGCGCACAAAATCAATTCCCGCCAGGTCCGCCGGCTGCCACGTCGACGGATCGACCGCCCAGGCGATATCGAACGCGTCGCCCCCGCCCGAGCCGACGCGAAACGGATTGTCCGGCATGGTGAAAAACTCCTCGGGCGCGATGTTTGGATCGTCCACGATGTCGTCGGCGTCCAGATCACCGAGTCGTAGCGTCGGGCTGAAGTCGGCGTATCCGTATAGGCCCTCGAGGAGGTCGTTGTTCGGATCGCCGTCAGAGAGGTTTGGGTTCGGCACGATCGCCGACCAGCCGCTGGGATCGTTCGGGTCGTACGGCGCGGGCAACTCGTAAGCCCCCGTCGTGTAGCGCCCAAACTCGTCGATGGGCATGATGCACGGCCCTTCCGGAAGGTAA
>CAZDTB010000706.1:0-2115 GCA_964508075.1 uncultured Planctomycetales bacterium | reverse complement strand
AGGCGAGCTGTCTCAAGACGGTCGTCGGCAGCGACGATTCGCTCCATTTCGTATGGCGCGAACTGAACTGGACGACCTACGTCGAGAAGCTCTGGTACGCCAAAGTGCGATCTGACTGGTCGCCGGCGGTGGGCGCGTCGAACTTCTTCATCGGCGACTGCTGGTATCCGTTCGCGTCGATCGACGCGCACGACAACGTCCACGTGACCTTCACCACGAACTACGAACTGGCAACGGACCTGTACTACACGCGCCTGGACGGCGAACTGGATCTCGATGGTGCCCCGGCTACCGATGAGCTTTTGACCGAGGTACCCGAACGCGTGTTCGTGGTCGACCCGGACACGGTTCACTACCCGCTCAACCTGGTTGACGCGTTCGGCACGGTCCACGTGATCTACGAAGAGGGGGACTACGGCTGTCACACGGACAAGGACTTGTACTACGTCAGGGTCTGTTCGCTCGCTGGGGACCTGGACTGCGACGAGGACGTGGACCTGAGCGACTTGGCTACACTGCTGGCGGCCTACGGCACGTGTGACGGTGATCCGGGCTTCGAGGGTGTTGCCGATCTCGATGCGAGTGGCTGCATCGACCTGTCGGATCTGGCAGCGCTATTGAGCAACTATGGTACTGGAACGTAAGGATCGTTTTGTCAGGATGGCCAACGATCTCAACAACCAGATAAGAGACCGTCCTGAAAACCAACCTGAGCAGATCTCGGCGCGAGCGGAGATTGCCTGAAAAAGGAGGAGATAATGAACCGAATCGTGGTTTTACTGGCAGTGACGAGCCTGACGATGCCCGCGCTGGCGGACGTGTTGGGCAACGCTTACGACGGCATCGAGACGACCAGAAGTCTCGCCCAGGATTTCGGGCCGTATTTGCCCGACACGCTTGACACCTGGGTCGTCTCGGACTTCGAGACCACCGTCGACTATTACCTGTACGACGTGATGTCGGAAGGCCTGACGACCCACACGCAGGGCGCCGACGGCGAGGGCGCCAACTACGACGTCTGGAACGGCCTGCCCTGGGAAGGCGGCAGCATCGTGCTGAGCGCCAGCGACGGGTACGAGACCCTCGGCAGCGCCGGTACGATGGGCGCCGACTTCGGCGGCCAGACTCTCCCCGCCGGCAGCTACTACATGGTGTTCCAGGGCGTGCGGGATTTCCTCATGACCGGTGGCCTCTCGCTGGTCTATCACACGTATACCGGCAACGAGGATGACTGGGAGTGGAACCCAGGCTTGGGACAGGAATGGGGCAGCGACCACAGACGGGTCCAGACCAGCGAACCCGCGTACATGGACGTCAACTGGCAGCTCACGGCCGATCCGGTTCCTGAGCCCGCCTCCCTGTTGCTCATCGCGCTCGGCGGTCTGCTGCTGCGCCGACGATAGGCTGTAGCAGCAACCCTGGCATCTGTGGCATCGGCCTGGAGCGGCTGCGCCTACGTCAGCCGCTCCAGGTAACACTCTTTCCCAGGCCCCGTTTCGCCGCGAGAACACTGGCTGCCGCGGCTCCCGACGACTGCCAACCCGGCACGTCAATCTGGATGGTTGTTCAACCAGGAGAGGCGTCCAATGAAGCAACTACTCACATGCAGCACAATGATGGTGATGCTGGTCGGCGTCGCGGCGGCGGACTTCACCGGCCCGTACGACCACAGCCTGTGGACGCTCGACACGTACGGCGGCGATGGGTCTGCAGCCGGAAGCGCAGACACGCTCGTGCTGACGGGCAACAACGCCGGCGGGCGGCTCATCACCGTGTACACAATCAAGTCCCCCGGTGATGGCACGTTCTCGTTCGACTGGTCGTACACGTGTGACGATGAGTTTTCCCGATTGGACACGGCCGGCTACGTCATCGCCGGGGTCGTGTACAAGCTGGCCGAGGAAACGGGACAGAGCGGCAGCGTCAGCGTCGCGGTGCTGGAAGGAGACAGCATCGGGTTCTTCGTGGATACATCCGACGGCCTCGATCAGCCGGGCGTCTTGACAGTCACGGGCTTCGACGGCCCCGTGCCATCCGGGGCGCCGACGGGGGCCTGCTGCTTCATCCAGCCCGGCTGTGAGGACGGGGTGTTCGAAGATGAGTGTATCCGCGAGG
>CAZDTB010000705.1:0-2123 GCA_964508075.1 uncultured Planctomycetales bacterium | reverse complement strand
TACGCAGAACATCCGCAACAACCAGTCGCGCGTGGGCGGCCTCGATCACGTCGTCCGCGACGGGACGATCATCGAGGCCGTGGACAACCAGCCCTGGTCCGGCGAGGCCAACGTCCACGTCTCGATCGTCAACTGGATCAAGACGCAGGACGCGAAGCTCCTGCCGAAGCAGCGCCGGCTGTGGTACAAGACCGACCCGCCGAAAGAGCGTGAGAAGATTCGCCGCGCCTCAGCCGTCCCGGCGCACAAGGACTATGAGCTGGCGTACCGCGACGCGGTGCAGATCAATTCGGCGCTGTCGGACCGGACGGACGTTACGGGGGCTCGGCGGCTTTCGTGCAATTACGATCCTCAAGTCTGCTTCAATGGGCAGTTTCCTCGTTGCAAGGGCTTTGAGATTGCACCGGAAGTGGCGTCGAGTTTCATTAGCGCCGACGCCCAGAACGTGCACGTCGTCCATCCCTGCCTCATTGGACGCGAATTCCTGACTCACGGCGTACCACAGCGGTGGCTAATCGATTTCCAGAAGATGGATATCCTGACCGCGAAGGGCCATCGCCAGCCGTTTGCACATATCGAACAACATGTACTTCCGTACGTGCGCCGATACGCAGACCGCGAGCAAGCCAGAACCGGAAAAGAGACAGGTCAGGACCAAAACTGGCTTGAAACATGGTGGCAGCACTTTAGGTGCCGCGAGGAGATGATAAACGCAATCAGCGCCCTTCGCAGGTACATTGCCTGTTCAGATACAACGAAAAGGCCGGTCTTTGTGTTTGTCAATCGCCGGATCCGACCCGACCACAAGCTGCGCGTGTTTGCCTTCGAAGATGATTACTCTTTCGGTGTCCTGCAATCTCACGCGCATTGGCTTTGGTTTGTCACAAAATGCTCGAAGCTCAAGTCAGACTTCAACTACACTTCCAGCACTGTCTTTGACACGTTGCCCTGGCCGCAGAAGCCCACGAAGAAGCAGGTGGATGCCGTCGCGGAGGCGGGGCGCGAGGTGCGGCGGGTGCGTGGCGAGGCGCTGACCAAGATCAAGGGCGGGTTGCGCGCCGTCTATCGCACGCTCGAACTGCCGGGAAAGAACCCCCTGAAAGACGCCCACGCCGCGCTCGACCAGGCCGTCCTCGATGCGTACGGCTTTTCGGTCAGAGCCGGGAGCGTGAGCGACCGGTCTGAACCGCTCCCTGACGGTCGCGGTTCTGATCCAGCCAGCGACCTGCTCGCGCAGCTCCTGGCGCTGAACCTCGACGTCGCCGCGCGGATTGACGCTCGCAAGCCGGTAACCGCACCGGGCCTACCGCCGGCGTACCCCGACCCGGCGAGGCTCGTCACTGACGACTGCATCCAGCCGCCCGCGCTTGGGTGACCGGCTTGCCGTGCGGAAGTCAGAGCAGAGGGTCAGCCAGCATCCACGGCAGACTTTCGAAAGCGGGCGGGGCCCGACCGGAGTCGAGCCCCGCCATATTGGGAGATTACACAGATCCGTATCTATGCCACCAGGTCGCAGGCGGCATTCGCGAAGCGGGTGCGCAGTTGCTCCATGATCTCCGCGTGTCGCTGGCAGACGCGGGATTCGCTCACGCCCAGCACGCGGCCGATCTCGGCCATGGTCAGGCGCTCGTAGTAGTAGAGCGTGATGATCAGGCGGTCCTGGTCCTTGAGGCCGCGCGTCAGGTAGTCGCGGATCAGCTCTCGTTCGGTGTGTTGCACCGGGCTCGGCCCGGGATCGACCGGAACCAGCGAGTTCACCCGCGAGTCGTTCCGCCGCTCCGTCGGGGTCTCCAGCGGGACGCTGTGCGACGCCGTCACCGTCCGCTTCATCTTGACGAATTTCCCCAATGACAAGCCCATTTCCCGGGCCAACTCGTCGCTCGTCGCCATCTCGCCGCGCTCGGCCTGGATGCGATCCTCCAGAGCGTTGAGCGAGCGCTCGAAGTTTCGGCCCGAGCGGCCCAACGGGTCGATCTCACGCTGCCAATCGCGGATGCCTCCCAGGATCCGTTGCCGGCAGTAGGTCTCGAACTTCACGCCGCGTTCGGGGTCGAACGAGGCGACGGCGGCGATCAGCCCGTCGTAGCCGGCGCTGGCCAGCTCATCCGCGCCGACTCGCGGCC
>CAZDTB010000704.1:0-2124 GCA_964508075.1 uncultured Planctomycetales bacterium | reverse complement strand
TGGGACAGGCGTCTCGCCTGTCAATTACACCTGGGACGCCGAGAATCGGCTGACCTGCGCCCAGAGCGGCGACCCGAACTCACCGGCCAGCGGCGACACGAAGGTCGAGTTCGTGTACGATTATCTCGGTCGCCGGGTGGAGAAGAAGGTGTCCACGCACAACGGAACCTCGTGGAGCGTGAGCGATTGTCGGCAGTTCGTCTGGTCCGACTGGCTGCCGGTCCTGGAGCTGGACGCCAGCGACCCGAACGACGTGACGATCCTCCGCAAGTACACCTGGGGCCTCGACCTGGCTGGCCAATCTGGGGGATCGGCCTCCGGCCGGTCAATTGATGACGCCGGCGGCATCGGCGGCCTGCTGGCGACGGAGGACGTTGAAAACACCAAGGATTACTACTACCTCTACGACGCCAACGGCAACGTCGGCCAGGTGCTGGACTCCTCCGACGGCTCGATCGCCGCCAAGTACGAATACGACGCCTACGGCAACAACCTGCTCGACCCGAACGACCCGAACGAGAGCGGCCCCTACGCCGACGACAACCCCTTCCGCTTCAGCACGAAGTACTGGGATGACGAGACCGGCGTGGGCTACTGGGGATACCGGTACTACAGCTCGCGACTCGGCCGATGGCTAAATCGGGACCCACTCGGGGAGCTCGGCGGGGTGCAACTTTACGCGTATACTAAGAATGCTCCAACTAGAACTGTCGATCCACTCGGGCTCATGATGCCACCGGGAGGATACCCACCATATATGGAGTGGCCACAGCCGCCCACGCCCCCTCCACCTCCAACCGACACTGGCTGCTCACCGCCTCCGTATCCAGAGTTTCCTGGTCCCGGGCCAAGTACCACCACGAAGTTCACTGTATCTCCGGGGTGGCGATGGCCAGCAGCGGAACCGGGCGAAAAAGGCTATTACGACCCGGAAGGGTGGTTTGGACGCCATTGGCGATCCTCCATGAAGGAATACACGGGTCAAATGTTGGAAGATCTGCGACTTCTGCTGAAGACCAAGTGCGTCGACTGCTGTGACAAGGCCGACACAACCGCGGAGGTCTCGGGCCATTCGTTTATCCCCAGCAGCGCGGCTCGGGCCAGAGGCCTGACGTGGTTTCATGTGGGCGGAGCTAACGTCGATTTTTGGTACTCCTGCAACATGAAGTACTGTTGCACCAAGTGTCGCTCATCTTGTTCAGTTACATTTCGATTGTCCGACAAGTGGCACTGGACCGTAGCGGTCCCGGTTGGACAGGTACACCCTGGGATCACCGTCTTCAAGGAAATACTCCATAAGTTCGAGTTCGAGACGATCTGGAATGAGAAACACCCGATTGAGTCACAGTGCCGTGAGACGAACTCATAGACCGAGTCGACACC
Source organism: uncultured Planctomycetales bacterium (assembly GCA_964508075.1). Taxonomy (GTDB): domain Bacteria; phylum Planctomycetota; class Phycisphaerae; order UBA1845; family Fen-1342; genus JALSRY01. The sequence continues at coordinate 741 of CAZDTB010000704.1, read as the reverse complement.
CTGATATCGGCGGGTTGCCGCGCGCCGTCAGACGTCACAGACCAGGCATAGCGGCGGTCGACGAGAGCGAACAGACACTGGAGACTGTATTCTATGTCAACACCATCGCGGCCCTCTGATTGGATGGACGGCACACGCTGGGTGTGGATCGTTCTGTGGGCCTGCGTGGTCGCGCTTATGTTCCATCTCAGTCTGCAGACTCCATACGTCGTCGAGATTGGTGACCGGTTTAGCATGTGTCAGGAGTCAAGGAGTCTTTTGGATTTGAAGGCGCCCAAGGGACAGAAAAGCCAGGGCGACTTGTGCTGGGTATTGGCATACGATACGCATCCAGACATCGGCATGTCGTACGGCCTTGTAAAGGATGTGTGGCAGCACTCCGCGCCGATCTTCGGGAAGGTGTATGGGACATCTGGGGAGGGTTATTTCATTGCATCCCGTTACTCGATTGTCGATCCCGAATCGTCGGTCCAGTCGTTTGACGATGAGGCTGTGTGGCGGTCACGCGTCGCTTCGCTCACTGGTTCCGGTGATATCGAGTTAATAACGCCGGACCGGCGGCAGTCAGCCGGGTTTTGGAAGACACAGGGCAGCTTGAGTGCCTTTGGGCTAGTGGGATTTGTCGTCGTCTATGTGCTAACACGAAAACGGACGAAGACCGCCGTATAGCGTAACGGGGCACCGCGCGCGGTATCCGACGACGCCGGCGTTGTCCGACTTCGGGTGTGGGATGTTGATTAT
>CAZDTB010000703.1:0-2132 GCA_964508075.1 uncultured Planctomycetales bacterium | reverse complement strand
CCTGCCACGGCCGACACGGGCTACGGCACACCGCCGATTGTCGATATGGGTGCCTATGAGTACCAGTATTTTTGTTTCGGCGACATCTATCCCGACGGCGAGATCGATCTTGTGGACCTTGCTATCCTCTTGTCCAACTATGGGCAATCAGCCATGGCATACGCCGACGGCGATCTCGACGGAGACAGCGACGTGGATCTTGCTGATCTGGCCGCCTTGCTGGCCGTCTACGGGACAACGTGCGAGTAGAGTGCGGCTGCGTGACGCGGGCGTCCGCCTGGTCGAAGTGAAGAAGAATGGCGCGACCGGCGTGAGGCGTGGCTCGGAGACACATCGTATGGGTTTTCCCTAATAAGGGTTTTCCCTAACAAGGACCACCAGACCCCTGAGGCGGTGGGCGGATCGCGTGCAGGAGCGTCGTGTATGCGACGAATCTCGCTTGAGGAGTGCTACCGGCTGCTGGAGCTGCCCGAGTCGGCGACCACCGAGGAGATCCGCGCGGCGTTCCGCCGACTCGCAAAGCAGCATCACCCGGACGCACTTCCCAGGCGGCGGAGCCATCGACGCTTCGTCGAGGTCGCAAACGCGTACCGCATTCTCCGCGAGAAGCTGAGGGTTCGGCCACCTGATTCGGAGTGGGGGCCGTGCCCTCGGTGTGGCCAGTTCTCCGACATCCTGGTCGGGCTGGACGGTCGCAAGAGTTGTCCCGATTGCCTGCTCGGCGTTACGCAGCGCAAGCGGATCTTGCCGATGCCCATCATCACCGTCGCCAAACACCTGGCAACGCTGATGCTGTATGGTGCGTGCGTGTTCTTCCTGTTCGCCTACCTGGAATCAGGAGCCATGCGCCACGCCGCGATCAGTCTGGCGTGTGTACTGATGGGGTTGCTGGTCCTCGCTGCCGAAGTGCTCTGGTTGGTCCGCGACGAGTCGAAGGTCAGGGAGATGCGTCTGAACGATCCCCGGCGAACACGCAGGCACCCGGCAGGACGGCGGCTGACGCCCTTTCCGACGTCCGCCTCCAGGACGCTTCCAGAGGTGGAAGCTGTTGAGCCACGACCCGCTGCTCAGCGGGCGACCACGACGGCCCCCGCCGCGGAGAACGGACCCACGGATCAACCACCTGAGGCTCCCTGAGTCGGTACCGTCCATTCCGTGACGCTGATGACGCACATGACGCTGATTCGGCTACTTCCTCTGTTCAACCAGAAAAGAAGAAGAGCGAGCGTAAGATGCCGCCGGGGAGCGTCATTAGCGTCACACCGTCACGGAGACGGCTTCGATCGATGGAAGGCACTGTTGCTCGCGGTCGTCCCCGTCTCGTGGACGACAACCAAGACCCCGGACAGCGTGAAACCTGCCTGATGAGACTCCACCGTCGAGACGTTCCTATCCCGGACTATTCATACCGCAGAGAGCGCGGAGAGCGCAGAGTGTTGTTGAGACAGAAGTTGTGGCAGAATCCGAGTGCGTTTCGTTTTGACAGTGTGTATCACCTGTCCTTCTGCGTCGGCTTCGCTAACCTCTTTTCTATCACCTCTCTGCGATCTCTGCGTGCTCTGCGGTGAATTATCCGGGCTATCCGGGTATCGTTTCGCTCCCGTGATGAACCGTCCCGTCGCGGTCACTGAAATACATGTTCTCGCGTTTGCAGGGAGTCATTGTTCCGCATTTGCGGCATCGGACCACAGTCCCCACAAGCTGACAAGTGAAGAAAGCTCTTGCCCCACCCAGTTGTATCGGGCTCGAAAACTGCTGTTTGCAGTGATTGCATTTGATAAGACAGACTGGTTCCGCCATCGTCAAGCCCTTTCAATCAACATGTCCCACTTACGGTTTTCGTACAGCGATGTTCTCGGTGGCGAGGCAGCAGCGTACGTCGGGCAGCGTCCAATACTCCGGCAGCAGGCAAGCGACCGGCCGTGTCGCCGTCACAGCGTCGCAGATACGGTCGCCTCGTCCAGGCGTCGGTCTCGTTCGCTAGCCGGAAGCCGAGCCGATCTTGGCGATGATACGACCAGGGTCGTCGTTGCCATTGTCCTCGTTGCCCGGTTCCTTGGGAAGGCTCGGGATCAGACCCGCCTCATACGCTTTCTGCTGGAATTCGAGCGACATGTGACGGGCGTCAACGA
>CAZDTB010000702.1:0-2153 GCA_964508075.1 uncultured Planctomycetales bacterium | reverse complement strand
GTTCCGCGGCTATTACAGTCGCGCGGCCCGCACCCGCGGCAACACGGGCAACGCCCTGATGAGCCTGCTCGAGCGGCGGTTGGACAACGTCGTCCACCGGTTGGGCTTCGGCAGCAGCCGGGCCCAGGCCCGCCAGCTGGTCGCGCACGGCCACATCACGGTCAACGGCCATCGCGTGGATATCCCCAGCTACATCGTTCGCGTCGGCGACGTGATTCGCGTGAAGAACCGAGCCAAGAGTCTGCAGGCGGTGCAGTCGAACCTGAGCGAGAATCGCCGCGACGTGCCCGACTTTCTGACCCTCGTCGAAGGCGGCATCCCCGAGGGGCGCGTGGTGCATCCTTATAGTCCCGTATGCATGGTGCAGGGGCCGCTGCTTTTCGCGCAGCTGGTTGAGACCTCCCTGCTCAATCACCTCATCAACCAGACGCTGATCGCCACCAAGGCCGCCCGCATCTGCACCGCGACGCGTGGCGATCCGGTGCTCGAGTTCGGCCTGCGCCGCGCCCAGGGCATCGATGGCGGGCTCGCCGCCAGTCGGGCGGCGTACGTCGGCGGCTGCGCGGCCACTTCGAACGTCCTCGCCGGCAAGCTCTTCAACATCCCCGTCAAGGGCACGCACGCCCACAGTTGGATCATGGCCTTCGACAGCGAGCAGGAGGCCTTCGACGCCTACGCCGACGCCATGCCCAACAACTGCGTCTTCCTGGTCGACACCTATGACACGCTCGAAGGCGTCCGCCGCGCGGTCGCGGTCGGCCGCAACCTCCGCGCGCGCGGATATAAGATCCTGGGTATCCGGCTGGACTCCGGGGACCTGGCCTATCTTAGCGTCGAGGCCCGCCGCATCCTCGACGACGCGGGATTCACCGACGCCATCATCCTCGCCAGCAACGACCTGGACGAGCACATCATCGCCAGCCTGAAAGAGCAGGGGGCCACGATCGGGATGTGGGGCGTCGGCACGCGCCTCGCCACCGCGCACGACCAGCCCGCGATGGGCGGGGTCTACAAGCTCACCGCCATCCGCAAACCCGGCCAACAGTGGGATTACAAGCTCAAGGTCTCCGAGCAGACCATCAAGACGTCCACGCCCGGTATCCAGCAGGTCCGCCGCTTCCACGACCAAAAGGAGTTCCTTGTTGACATGATCTACGACGAACAGCTCGGTGCTGGCGACGGCGTCACGCTGATCGATCCGATGGATTCCACGCGTCGCAGGAAGATCGCCCCCGACACCGCCCATACCGATCTGCTTGCTCCGGTCTTCCGCCGCGGCAAGCTGGTGTACGACGTGCCGCCGCTGGACGCCGCCCGGCAGCGCGCCCAGGAGCAACTCAGTCGTTTTCACGCGGGCATCCGGCGCTTAGTCAACCCGCACGAATACCCGGTCGGCCTGGAACAACGACTGCACGAACTAAAAACGGAACTAATCCTTCAAGCAAGAAAGGCACAGGAGTAACCGTCACACGCACCGGCGAGTTCGTGTTGTCCGTCCTGCTGATGTCATTCCGAGCGCAGCGAGGAATCTGGCATCGAACGCGAGAAGTCAACCTGAGTGCCGAGCCGCGACCTCCAACATGAACGCCCTGATTCTCGTAGACATCCAAAACGACTTCCTCCCAGGTGGCGCACTGGCCGTCCCCCGCGGCGACGGAGTCATTCCGGTTGCCAATCGCGTCTCTTCGAAGTTCGATCTCGTCGTGGCCACACAGGACTGGCACCCGGCCAACCATGGCAGCTTCGCCGCCAATCACCCTGGCAAGAACATAGGCGACGTGATCGAGCTCCACGGGCTGGAGCAAATCCTCTGGCCGGTTCACTGCGTGCAGGACACGCGGGGGGCGGCCTTCGCCGAAGAGCTCGACTCCAGCGGCATCGCCCACATCTTCCAGAAAGGTACCGATCCCGCGATCGACAGCTACAGTGGTTTCTTCGATAACGGTCGGCGTCATTCCACGGGCCTGGCCGACTTCCTGAAAGAACAAGGCGTCCATGACGTGTACATCCTAGGCCTGGCAACCGATTATTGCGTTAAGTTCACCGCCCGCGACGCCGCGCAGCTCGGTTTCAACACTAAGGTCATCGAAGACGGCTGCCGGGCGGTGAACCTACGCCCCGGCGACGACGCGAACGCGATCGCAGAGATGATC
>CAZDTB010000701.1:0-2155 GCA_964508075.1 uncultured Planctomycetales bacterium | reverse complement strand
CGCGGAGAAGGTCGAGATCGATCTCGATGGCTTCGAGCTGCGCGGCCTGCAGCTACCCATCGCCCGCGGCCGCTACGGCGGCCTGGCCGTCAACGACAAGAACCAGCTCATCTACGCCAGTTACGGTATGCCCGGCTCGGGCAAGTCCGCCGAGCTCAAGCTCTTCGACCTCGACGACGAGAAAAAGGAAGAGAAAACCGTCGTTTCCGGCACCGGCTCATACGCCATCAGCGCCGACGGCAAGAAGCTGCTCGTCCGTAGCGGCGACAGCTATGCCATCGTCGACGCCAAGGCCGGTCAGAAGCTGGACAAGAAGATCCCGCTGGACGGCATGCGGAAGACCATCGATCCCCGCGAGGAGTGGCGCCAGGTCTTCACCGATGCCTGGCGTATCCAGCGCGAGTTCTTTTACGCCCCCAACATGCACGGTGTCGATTGGGAAGCGATCCGCGAGCAATACGGCCAGATGCTCGACGACTGCGCCTCGCGCGACGATGTCAGCTACGTGATCGGCGAAATGATCTCCGAGCTCAACGTCGGGCACGCCTATTACATGGGCGGCAGCACCGACCGCGGGCCGCGCGTTTCGGTCGGGATGCTCGGCTGCGACTTCGAGCTGCACGAAGGGGCGTATCGGATCAAGAAAATCTATCGCGGCGCGCCGTGGGATTCCGACGCCCGCGGCCCGCTGAGTCAGCCGGGCGTGGATGTCAAGGAAGGCGACTACCTGCTGGCGGTAGACAACGTGCCACTCGACACCAGCAAGGACCCGTGGGCGGCGTTCCAGGGACTCGCCGGCCGCACCGTCACGCTCACCGTCAGCTCGAAACCCACGCTCGAGGAAGACGATCAGGGCGGTGACGAGGAGACGGACGAGAGCACAGACGCGGAGACAGCAGAGGAGGCCGGCGAGGAGGCAGACGAAGAGGCCGACGAGGAAGCCACCAAGGAACCCCGCGAGGTGCTCGTCGAGCTGATGGACGGTGAGGGCAACCTCCGCTTCCGAGCGTGGATCGAGCACAACCGCGCCTACGTCGATGAAAAGAGCGGCGGCAAGGTCGGGTATATCTACGTCCCCGACACCGCCTTTGACGGCCAGCGGGAGATGATCCGGCAGTTCTATGGCCAGCGCCACACCGCTGCCTTGATCGTCGACGAGCGCTGGAACAGCGGCGGATACTCGCCGGCGCGCATGATCGACATGCTCAACCGACCGGTGACGAACTACTGGGTTCAGCGGCATGGCCGGCCCCACCCCGCGCCGGGCGACGCCCACCAGGGGCCCAAGTGCATGCTGATCAACGGGATGGCCGGCTCCGGCGGAGACGCCTTCCCGTACTACTTCCGTCACGCCGGCATCGGAAAGCTGATCGGCACACGCACGTGGGGCGGTCTGGTCGGTATGTCCGGCAATCCACGGCTGATCGACGGCGCCTACATGTCCGTCCCCACCTTCGCCTTCTACGAGACCGACGGCACCTGGGGCGTCGAGGGTCACGGTGTCGACCCGGACATCGAGGTCATCGACGACCCGGCGGAAATGGTCGACGGCAGCGACCCGCAGCTCGACGCCGCCATCGCACACATGCTGGAAGAGATCGAGCGGAACCCGTACGAACCAGTGCCGCATCCACCTTACCCGGATCGCAGCGGCATGGGGATTCGGGAGGAGGACAAGTAGCCGGACCGTGAACCGCCAAAGCGCCGAGAGCGCCAAGAAGAAGTGGAGTTGAGCGAGCGATTCCCTGGGTTTTGGGCGCTACGCGACGCACGAGAGGTAGCAGCATGGCTCGTAACGATGATCCGATGCAGCCGGTGACGTTACATCCGATTGGAGTAATTCGCACTCCCCATCACCAAGGAGAGCAGACACCGATTCAGCCCGTTTACGCGCAGGGGATCAAGGGACGCGCCGAGATCCTGCCCCAATACGCGGATGGCCTGCGCGACCTGGAAGGCTTCTCGCACGTCTGGCTGATCTACTGGCTGCACAAGGCCTCCGCCCCGCGGCTGATGGTCACGCCGTTTCTCGACGACACGGAGCGCGGCGTGTTTGCCACTCGAGCACCGTGTCGTCCGAACCCCGTCGGAATCAGCCTCGTTCGATTGGAGCGGCGCGAGGGAAACGTGCTGCATCTCGAGGACGTGGACATGC
>CAZDTB010000700.1:0-2156 GCA_964508075.1 uncultured Planctomycetales bacterium | reverse complement strand
GAGTGGGATTGCCTGGGGTGAGCTCAACAGACCGTGGACCCCGCCATCTTGAATCATGGGCGCGGTCACAGGGTGGCGCTGCCAAGCACCAGCTTGGCAGTGCGTTTGGCTGGCACACTGGCCCGCCTTTGGCGGGACAGTGCCGCGCGCGGCACCTGGAGGTTCGACACATGTCATGCCGAAATGTAGTGTACGCCTGTATCGCCGTGTTCGCGTGGATGGGGTGGAGCATGTCCTTCGCTGAGGCTCAGACCGTCTGGCATGTGGACGACGATGCGCCCGGCGATCCGGCTCCCGGCGATCCGAGCGTCAGCGATCCGCTGGAGGACGGCTCGCCCGAGCATCCCTTCGACGCGATCCAGGAAGGCATCGACGCCGCCAGCGACGGTGACACGGTGCTCGTGTCCGAGGGCGGGTACCAGAGTGACGGCAACAAAAACCTGGACTTTCATGGCAAGGCAATCACGGTCCGATCGAGTGGCTGGGTATCCGAGGTGGTCATCCATTGCGGTTACGATGGGCGTGCCTTCCACTTCCACAGCGGCGAAGGCGAGGATTCAGTCGTCCAGGGCTTTACCATCACGGGAGCACACCTCGACGCCCCTCTTGGCGGCGCCATCCTGTGCGAGGAGGCCGGCCCCACCATTTTCGGCTGCTACATAATCGACAATACCTGCACCGCCATCTACGTCGAGGACGGCAATCCCGTTATCCGGTCTTGCACCATATCTGGAAACCTGGGTGGCTATTACAGTGGCGGGATCTCGTGCGATGGCGGTAACACGACCGTTATTGACAGCGAAATCCAAAGAAACGCCGGCAGATGGAGCGGCGGCATTGAGGTTTGGAGAGGTGACCTGACGCTCGATGGTTGTGAGATCAAGTACAACTTGGCGGGTGACTACATGGGCGGCCCCGGCGGCGTAGCTCTCGAATACGCCGACGTAGCCATCAATGACTGCATCATCGAGGGGAACATTGGTGCCTGGTACGGCGGGGGCATCTACGCCAGCGTCTGTAACCTCACTCTGACCGACACCGTTATCGCTCAGAACCTTTCGGAGCTTTGGGGCGGCGGCCTGTATAGCCAAGGCGGTGAAGCGACGCTGATCGGCTGCGTGATCGCGGATAATTACGGGCAGGAGCACGGCGGCGGCGTTTGCACCTACATGACGACGCCTCTAACCCTCACGGATTGTGCCATTACAGGCAACACGACGGAGAACTGCCCCCTCAGCGGCGGAGGTGGATTGTCTATCGCTGGTGCGGACGCGACGATCACAGGCTGTACGATCATAGGGAACACTGCGGCGCACGGGGCCGGCGTATCGTTTCACGGTGGAATTCTGGCGCTCGGCAACTCGACGATCGCGAACAACGTCGCAAGTTGGGGTGGCGGAGGGACATTGGGGTCGAGCGTCGCATCCATCACAAACTGCGCGATCGTGGACAACACCGCATCGGACGCAGCCGGCGGCCTGTACTGGCACTTTGCGGGCAATGTGGCGCTCAGCAACTCCGTCCTGTGGGGTAATTCGGCCCCGACCGGTCCCCAACTTGCCATTAGCGCGACGGAAGTGCCCTCTACCCTGTTGGTGTCCTTCAGCGACGTTCAGGGTGGGGAAGCCGACGTACACATCCTTGAATCCGCTACAATGGATTGGGGCCCCGGCGACTTAGACGTTGCCCCGCTCTTCGTCGATCCGGTCGGCGGTGACTACCGCCTGCTGTCCGGCTCGCCGTGCATCGACGCCGGGTGCAACTGCGGCGTGCCGCGGGATGAGACCGATCTGGACGGCGACGGGGACACCGACGAGTATGTCCCGTTCGACCTCGACGGCGAGGGCCGTTTCTTCGACGACCCCAACACGCCCGATTCCGGTAGCGGCTGGCCGCCGATCGTCGACATCGGCCCGTACGAGTTCGGCGGCAGCGACGCGCCGCCCTGCTTCGGCGACCTCGATGGCGACGGCACTGTCGGCTTAAGTGATCTGGCAGTATTGCTCGAGAACTATGGCACAACCTCCGGCGCGACCGGCACCGACGGCGACATGAACTGCGACGGCCGCGTCAATCTCACTGACCTCGCCGCGCTGCTCAGCGTGTACGGCAGCACATGCGACTAGCACGGTTGGCCCCCGTCCGTAGCGCGAACG
>CAZDTB010000699.1:0-2157 GCA_964508075.1 uncultured Planctomycetales bacterium | reverse complement strand
ATAGCCATCGCACCGATCAGCCGCAGGCACGACGCCCCGTTCGGAAAAATGCGCACCACCCGCGTCCGGCGCTTCAACTCCTGGTTGTACCGCTCCAGCATATTCGTCGAGCGCAGTCGCTTGCGATGCGCCTCCGGCAGCGTGTACACCGCCAGGATCTCCGGCCCGGCCGCTTCCACCAGCGCCGCCACCTCGGGATACCTCGCCGTCAGCGTCGCCACCGTCGCCGCCAGGGCCGTCTCCGCCGCCTCCCGGGTCGGCGCCTCCGTGATCGACCGCAGCAGCGCCAGCACCGCCGCCCGGTCCCCCGTCCGAACTCGCGCCAGGACGTTCCGGATGAAGTGTACCTGGCAGCGCTGCCACGACGCCCCTTGAAAGGGCCGATCCACCGCTGCCCGCAGGCCCTGGTGAGCGTCCGACACCACGTACCGAACACCGTCCAGGCCGCGTCGCTTCAGGTCCGCAAAGACGTCCGACCACGTCGCCTCACTCTCCGTATCTGCCTGCCAGACCCCCAGAATCTCGCGGTAGCCCCTCTCGCTGATCCCGATGACCAGCAGCACCCCCCGGCTGGTCACCCGTGGCCCCTGGCGCACCTTCTCGTAGCGCGCGTCCACCATCAGGTAGGGGTAGGCCGTCTGAAGCGCCCGCTCCCGCCAGGCCGCGATCTCCTCGTCCAGTCCTTTCGCCAGCACCGACACCTGGCTCTTCGAGATCGTCAGGTCGCACAACTGCTCCGTGATCGCCTTCACCTTCCGTGTCGAGACCCCCTGGACGTACATCTCCACCAGGGCCAACACCAGGGCCTTCTCGTTGCGCTGGTAGCGCTCGAACAGGCTCGGCTGAAACCGCCCCTCCCGGTCCTTTGGCACCATCAACTCGATCGTGCCGACCCGCGTCTTCAGCGTCCTGGGCTTGGCGCCGTTGCGATAGCCCCGGCGCTCGGTCGTCCGCTCGTAGGCCTCCGCCCTGAGAAACGCCGTCAGTTCCTCCTCGAACACCCGCTGCAGCATGTGCTGCACCAGAGACCGAAGCCGGTCTTCATCCTCAGCCTCTTGCCAAACCGCCAGCACGTCCGTACCATCCACTCGGCGAGCCATTCAGCACCTCCTTTGACCTCGGTCATCTACTCAGGAGATGCCATCGGCTCGCCTTCTGCGTCGAACCACCTTTTACAGAACCTTATGGACGCAACCGCCTGGCGGGCCTGCGAAGGGCGTGCTCGCTGGGTCTGCGGGGGTTTTGACCACATTGCATTGGGAGGCCCAACGTGCCCAAAACCCCAGACCGACCTTCGGAGCAGTCGAATCATGTCGCGCACCGAGGGCTGCCGCTTCCACTGATACCACGGCTGCGGCGACCACCACGATCCCACACCACGCTCTTCGTCAAGGCGCTGCGCCAGCAGACGGAGCGCCGTCAATGCCACCATCTCGGCCTGAAAGGTTCGCAGGATCGGCGCTTTCGTCCACGCCCGACAGTCCTCCGCTCCCAGTCGCTGCTTCAGATCACGAAATGTGTCCTCCTGTCGGAAGCGTGCGGCAAAGACTTCCACCACCTCCAGACCGGTCAGCCGCTCCGAGGAGGTCACGAGGGTCCACCGCTTCGTGTAGCCCTCGACCTCCGCGATGACCACCATGACCGGATGCGTCGGCCCCGCGCTGTGCCACAGACACCGCCGCGATGTCCAGCGCACTGTGCGCTGCCGCCCGTAGATGAAGGCGCGGCCTTCGCGCCAAGCCTGGTCCGCCCAGCCGCTCGCGTCCTCCGGCGCGGGCAGCCGTCGGCCCCACTTCCGCGGCCGACCGGCCTGCCTCGGACGACGGGGCGGCGGGATCTCATACAGCCTGGCGTTCGCCCGCAGCCGAGAGACCACGTCGATGCGGCCGCCCACCGGCTCGCGCTCGATCAAGGGGCGCACCACTGTCGCCATGGCGTAGGCCCCGTCAAAGACTCCCAACACGTCCGTTCGGAGCGTCTTGGCCGCTTCGTTCAGCAGGCTCACCGCGTGGGCGGTCTTGGTGACAAACCGCTCGCCCGGCGGCATCTGACTCGCGCGAAAGTACAGGCGGCTCGCCGCCAGCAGACACTGCCACGGTCGACCCGGAATCAGCCCACCGGCGACGACCCAGTTGTGGGCGCGGACCGTCTCGGCCC
>CAZDTB010000698.1:0-2162 GCA_964508075.1 uncultured Planctomycetales bacterium | reverse complement strand
TTTGAACCACTCGCCACCAACAGCTCGATGTTGACGTTGCCGACGAGCAGGTGTTCGTGCTGGTCCTGATTGGGGCCGAATATCGCCCTGGTCAGCGCGTACATGTCGACCAGCGCCAGGTCGTATTCCGCGGCCAGATCACGGATGTCGGCGTTCGCCTGCTCGACGGCGGCGGCGACCGCGTCCCGCCGAACCGGGTCGGGAAAGCTCGACCAGACCAGGGGCATGATCGAGAAGTCCGGGATGCTCACGATCACCATTTGTACGCCGGTTGGGACGGTCGTGTTTAGCGCGGTGGTGATGTTGCTGATCCGCCCGGCGATCCAGGCGTCGATATCGTGCTGGCTCCACTCGCCGTAATAGATCTCGTCGTAGCAGCCGGACCAGAATGAGAAGTCGTTTCCGCCGATGAACATGGCCGCGTGCGTAACGCCCTGCGTCAGAACGGCGTTGGCCAGGCCCGTATGCTGTCCCGCGGAAAGCATGCTGCTCGTGGTGGCTCCGGCGCGGGCCCAGTTGTGCTCGTACCCCGTGCGTCGCGGCTCGCCCCAGGTACCGCCGGGCTGCCCGGCTTCCGCCGCCGTCGGCCCCATGTCGATCTCGCGGTGCAGGACCAGCAGCTCGGTCCAGCAGTCGGCGTACGAGCCGTACACCTGTTCGAGGTATTCGTCCGTCAGGCTGTCGCCCATCGCCCCGAGCTTGTCGATGTTCGATTGCCCCGGGGCGAGCGCGCAGGCGGCGATCGCCACGAGTGCGGTTATCAGGGCACAACGACGATTGGATCCGCTGAAATGCACGTCGATCTCCTCCTGGCAGGATGCGCGGCGCACCGGATGCCACCTGAGCCGTGGGATAGCCCGTACGGTACCTTCACTATAGCGAAAAGGCTGTTGCGAAATCCAGAGTAGGGTGCGTCTTGACGCACCGTTCCGGCTGATGGCCATAGCCCTGGGCTTCGCGGATGCGAGGGCAGATGACAAGAATCGTGCGTCAAGACGCATCCACACAGCTGCGCGTCGAGAGACCACCGCCCAGCGCTCCGACAGCAGCTCTCAGGCACCGGGCGTTCGAGCGGGCGACGCGGGACCGTGCCACCCGCGAGTTCAGTTGCTGGTTCCGGCTACGACTTGCAGGTTGGCAAAGTCGCGGATGTCGACGCTGCCATCGCCATCCAAATCGGACAGGGCGAACACCGCCGGATCGCAGCCGGGTGGCGGCTCGGTCACGCCCGGCCCGGCCAGGCACGTGACGAAGTGCACGAAGTCGTCCGCGTCCACATCGCCATCGCCGTCAATGTCTCCGACCAGATCGCACTCGTCCGGGATACCGTTGGCGTTCAGATCTTCGCTGGTGCCGCTGGCGATATCGCAGTCGTCGCGCACGCCGTTGTTGTTGCAGTCATATGGCGCCGGCAGCCCGTCGTGCACGAGCTCGGGCCGCAGGTTGAGCAACGTCGCCAGGGCCCTGGCACCCTGCTGCTGGGTGAAGAGGCTGCGGCAAAGTGGCGGCGACCCGGACATCAGGTTCGCCGTGTCCGGCGCGTACGGATCATTGTGGCACGGGTCGGTCTCGGTCCCGGTGTATACGCAGTCCGCATCTACGTTGTACGTGCCGAGCCCCGGGTCGGCGGGTGTATCGCAGAGCAGGTCGCCCGCCACTTCGCAGTTCGAGCCGTCGACACATTCCCAGCCGATCGCCGTCTCGTGCGTGTGGAGCAGGTCGAAATAGTGCCCCATCTCGTGCGGCAGCGTCGTGTGGTTCCACCCGACCGCGGTGCAATTGTTGTGCATCACGATCCCCTGCACGGGACTCCAGGTAAACGACGAGATGCCGCAGAACTCACCGTTCTCGTTCGCCAGATGCTGCGTGAAATAGAGGTTGATCGTGCCGGCGACGGGGTTAGTGCGGCGCAGGGCATCGATCTCGGCGGGCGTGTCGATGTCGTAGTAGAACGCGTCGTCATCGATGAAGTCGAGCGGGCCCGCCAGGTAGAACTGGATCCCGACCGATGCGAAGTACGCGTCCAGATCGTCCAGCGCGTGAAGTGCAAATGCCTCCAGAAATTTGGGCTCCTTGGGCGAACCGAAATCGTACTGGCCATGATGGCTGAGGATCAGGTGTTTCAGTCGAACGGCAAGTTCATGGGGGAAATTTTTCAGTAG
>CAZDTB010000697.1:0-2162 GCA_964508075.1 uncultured Planctomycetales bacterium | reverse complement strand
ACTTTTGCCAGCGCCTTCAGAAAGCGTTTCGTTCGCCAGCCAGCGCCCGAAGCGTAGATCACGGATAGAACATCAGCATAGGTTGTGATCAGGGCATCGAAGTCACTTTGCGGGGTGCGGCGCCAGCGATCGAGGAAGTCTGATACCTGGACCTCTGGTGGCCGGGCGCCGCACAACGGACAGTTGAAGTGAAATATCGTGGGTGCAAGTTTCATTGCCCACCAAGCGCGATCTCGCGTACGCGTTAGGGGTTGTGCCGCCCCGCGCGCTGCCGTTGCCTAGCCCATCCCATTGTAACATCCCTGGGGTCAGAGGACAAAGAGAATGAACACATAGATAGGGACGGGCACGATTTCCTTCCTCCCGCCTGCCCGTCCCGTTGCCTGCTCGACACCCGGACGCAAGCGGGGCCTGCCCTTGCGTTCCGGATCGCTGCCTTCCTTCTTCAGCCTCAATAGCTGCAATCGTCGCCGTATTGGCCGAGGAGCTCGGCCAGGTCGGCGATCGTGATGCAGGGGTTGCCGTCGTCGGTCAGGTCGGCGTCGGGGTTGTAGCGCGGGTGGCCGGGACATGTTCCATAAGCGCCGAGCAGCTCGGCCAGGTCGGCGAGCGTGACGCGGCAATCGTCGCTGCCGTCGATGTCGGCGGTGCAGCCCCGGCCGGACTCGCCGGCGCGTGGGCAGCCGCCGGCCGGATCGGCGATCAGCTCGAACGCCAGGTCGCCGACGCTCGGCTCGTAGCCCTGCTCGTCGAAGTGATCGATGGCGCACTCGCCGTCGCCCTGCGAGTAGTTCCGCGACCAGATCCAGGCGTCGCCGTCGGCATAGTCGGCAATGTAGCCGACCGAGATCCAGTAGGGCTGGTCGATAAAGAGCGTGGGCGGATTCGCGAGGGCCGCGGTCTGCATGAACTCCCAGCCGCCGTCCATGTTCTGCTCCCCCGTCATGGTGTTTTCGATGTCGTCTTTTGCGATTTGCTCTTGATAGACGGGCGAGCCGGGCAGGGCTTCGACCTCGTCGTAGATGACGATCAGCCAGTGTGTGAAGTTGGTCAGATCGTCGTACTCGTAGTTGTCGCTGCTGCCCCACCAGGTGACCTCGACGATCTTCCGGTACTGCGGGTGGCTGAGCTGGAAGTTGTCGGCCATGCGGACCGAGCAGTACTGCCCGGGGATCGCGCTCGAGCAGAACCCGTCGGGTTCCTCGCTCGGCTGACTGTAGGCGACGAATTGCGCCCGGCTTTCGGTTGCGAGAACGAAGGGTGCCATCAGTACGAGGCAAAGGCGGATTGTGCGTGTCATTTCCCGTTCTCCTTTGGGCAGCCCGACTCTGCCCGTGGCGTAGTGAGTTGCGGCCGGCGCGACCGCCACGCCCGACGCAGGGCTCCTGCCGACCTGCCTGATAGTATACGCGATCGGCGCAGGGGGTGGGAAGCAAGGGCCTGGAGCCAGGGCTGGGCGCAGTGGCGTTCTTCGTCCCCCCGCTGGGACCGTTGGTGGTCGGCGTCCGCAGCGCACAGCCGGGGGCGGCTGTGCCACACGCGGGGGCGGCTGGGCCACCTGAGTGATTCGCGTCAGGAGGTCTCTCGGGGGGGCGTCTCCCATAAGCGTTGATTTGGGGTTCGCCCTGAGCGTTTTAAGTCCCTGGTGGGAACGGGCGTGGCGCGGATTCCAGCCCCGGAGGGGCGAAGGTAGCTGCGAGCGCGGTAGGGACTACCTTCGCCCCTCCGGGGCTCGCGCTTCCAACGCCGGGCCTTCCGGGGGCTGCGCCCCCGGCTACTGACCAGCGCCCTTTCAGGGCTCTAACTCCTCAGTGCCGCTACTCGCCACCAGGACGGCGTCCAGAGGTTATGTTAACGCGTCTCCCCATCAGTCGGGGTGGGCTCAGGCTGCTCGCTCAGCCGGGTGACTCCCGGCGTGGCGCCGGCGATCTTGTCGAGCAAGTTCGACTCGAGTTGTCCATCCCGTCCCAGGGGGACCCAGTGCTCGCCCTCGGTTCGCGCCACCACCAGCCCCTCGGTGGTCGGCAAGTGCTCGCTGTAGATCGCCAGGGCGCCGGAAGCGGTCGTCACCTGTCGCTCGGGCGCGCTGTAGCGCTCTTTGTCGACCTGGACGGAGACGCGGAATTCGTCACTTGGATGCTCGGCGTCGAGCGGGTCAAGGT
>CAZDTB010000696.1:0-2163 GCA_964508075.1 uncultured Planctomycetales bacterium | reverse complement strand
GTACGGGCGTCTCGCCGGTGGCGACACGGGCGAGACGCCCGTGCCACCCCAGTTGTGCTAGGGCCTCTAAGCGCTGAACGTCTCTGCCACCAATGGGTCGGGCTCGCGCTCTTCCGTTACGCCGCTGGTGCTGTTGCGATAGCGCAGCCCAGTGAGCAGGGTGGGCAGCGAAGTCGCGGAAGCGCGTGTTCCAATATCGATCCTGGAGGAATGAGTGCGTTGGGACCGCTCTGGGCTTGCATGTGTAGTCCGCGTGGGCTACGCTGGTCTGATACGGTCACCTCTTGATTTCGGTGGGCGTTCGCCGCGGGGGCGGATGCCTACCGGGGCGAAGGAGCACATGCCATGCCTAGTGTACTGTCTCAGAAACAAGCAACCTTCTGTAGAGGTGGGGCGGGCGTCCCTGCCCGCCGTGACAGGCACGGAGGCCTGCCCCACCACGGTATCGTATTTGTGAGACACTACACTAGTCGGTTTCCTGTTCGAATGCTCATCGTTTTCCTTACCGGTGCGGCTTTGGTCGTAGCGGGCGCTCAAGCCCAGACCACTTGGCACGTGGACGACGACGCGCCTCTCGGTGGCGACGGCCTGACGTGGGACACTGCGTTTCAGTTTCTCCAGGATGCCCTCTGGGTCGCATCGGCTGGAGACGAGGTCCACGTAGCCGGCGGTACCTCCCAGCCCGATCAAGACGAGGCCGGGAACGTGACGCCCGGCGATCGCGAAGCCACGTTCCAGCTTGTCAATGGTGTTGCACTCTACGGGGGCTATGCTGGGTGGGCCGATCCGGGTAACCCTGACGATCGCGACATCCAGCGGTACGAGACGACCCTCAGCGGCGACTTGGCTGGCAATGACCAGCCGGATTTCGAGAACTACGATGAGAACTGCTATCACGTTGTCACCGGCAGCGGCACCGATGCAACGACTGTTCTTGACGGGTTTACGATCACAGCGGGCAACGCCAGTACTTGGTACGGCCGGGCGATCGCGTCATCCGGCGGCGGTGTGCTGCTCACAGATGCCGACCTTTCCGTGGGGAACTGCCTCATCAAGAAGAATATGGCTGATAACGGAGGAGGTCTGACCTGTGACTCAAGCCAGCTGGCGCTAACGGGCTGCAACTTCGCGGAGAACTACGCGTCTGGCCTGGTGGAGACGAGCTACGGCGGCGGAATGGCAAGCTTCGACAGCGCCGTGACGCTGACCAACTGCACGTTCACTGCGAACTGGGTTGGCTGGATGGGCGGCGGCGGGCTGTGCCAAGTAGGTGGCGAGGTAACGCTGCTCGACTGTGTCTTGACGCAAAACGGAGGCTACTGCGGCGGTGCTATTCTCATCAGTGATCACTTTTCAGAGACTACTTGCACGCTAAGCAGCTCCACGGTCACCGCGAACCTGGCGAGCGAGGGCGGTGGTGTGTGTTGCGAAAACGCCAGCCCGACGCTGACCAACTGTATCCTCTGGGGCGATTCGCCGGACGAGATCTGCCTGTACTCCGGCAGCCCGGTGATCACGCACTGCGACATCGAGGGAGGGTGGCCCGGCGAGGGTAACATCGATAGCGACCCCTTGTTCGCCGACCCCAACG
Organism: uncultured Planctomycetales bacterium; assembly: GCA_964508075.1. GTDB lineage: Bacteria > Planctomycetota > Phycisphaerae > UBA1845 > Fen-1342 > JALSRY01. Next base: position 572 of record CAZDTB010000696.1, on the reverse strand, counting down.
ACGCCGATTACCGTTTGCGGTCGGGCTCGCCGTGCATTGACGCGGGCGACACGACGGCGCTGCCGGCCGGGCTGTTCGTCGACCTCGACGGCCAGGGTCGCGTCCTGGATGACATCTGCACGCCTGACACCGGCGTTCCAGCAGCGCTTATGCCGGTGACGGTCGACATGGGTGCCTACGAGTACAAGCTGCGCGGCGACCTGGACGGCGACGGCGATGTCGACCTGTCCGACCTTGCCGCGTTGCTGGCGGTCTACGGGACGACCTGCGAGTAGGAGGGCGCGGGGTTTGCGTCCAGAATCGTGTTGGGGCCGGGCTCTGGAGTTCTGGTCGAGCAACGGGGTGCACGCCGCCTGACGCTGGTTCCGCTGCAGTGACCAGCCATACGCCATCCTACTAAACTAGTGTACTGTCTCAGAAACAAGCAACCTTCTGTAGAGGTGGGGCGGGCGTCCCTGCCCGCCGTGACAGGCACGGAGGCCTGCCCCACCACGGTATCGTATTTGTGAGACACTACACTAGCCCGGACTATTCATGCCGCAGAGAGCGCGGAGAGCGCAGAGTGTTGTTGA
>CAZDTB010000695.1:0-2164 GCA_964508075.1 uncultured Planctomycetales bacterium | reverse complement strand
TGCTGGCGATCCTCGCGGCGCCCACCCGAGCACAGCAGGAGCAGTACCGCGAGCGCCAGACGCTCGATCCCGACTCCGACGAGTGGGTGGAATTCGCGCGCGAAGCGCCCGCCGAGCCGGCCGACGCCCTCGAACAGGCCCGCCGCTACCTCGCTACCGGCAAGTACCGCCGTGCGCACAAGCTGCTGAATGAATGGACCGCGGACAACCTCGATCACGATCGTTATTACGAGGGCATGTACTTGCTCGGCGAAGCGGAGTTCGAACGTGACCACTTCTACCAGGCCTATGAAGCCTACGAGGTGGTTGCCGACGCCGCCGTCGGCGAGCTGTTCTACCAGGCCCTCCGCCGCGAGATGGATGTCGCCCGCGCGTTTCTGTCGGGCGAAAAACGAATCGTCTGGAAGTTTCTGTACCTGCCCGCGTACGACGACGGCATCGAAATCCTCGACCGCATCTGGGAACGCGTGCCCGGCACGGACCTCGGTGAGCGGGCCCTCAAGCACAAGGCCGATTACTTCTTTGAGGTCGGCGATGTGGATCTGGCCCAGGACGAATACGTCAACCTCGCCCGCGAATACCCCCACGGGCGCTACGTGCAGTTGGCGATGTTGCGCGGGGCCGAGGCGGCCGCGGCGGCGTTTCCGGGAATCAGGTTCGACGACCGGGCCCTGCTCAACGCCCAGGTTCGCTACCGGCAGGTGCAGTCCGCCTTCCCGGCCTACGCCGAGCGCGAACGCGTCGCCGACCGGTTGGAAGGCATCCGCCAGCAGCGGGCCGAGAAAGACCTGGACATCGCCCGTTGGTACCAGCGCACGAAGCAGGCCGGAGCGGCAGACTACTACTATCGGCTGGTCCTGAAGGGCTGGCCTGAAACGCTCGCCGCCGGCGAGGCGCAGAGCGCCCTGCGGGCCATGGGTGTCAACCTGGCCGAGGAGGAATCGCAACCGTGAACCGGGTTTTCTCGGCACTGGCAGGTCTCGCCGTCCTCAGCGGGCTGAGCGGCTGCGGGTACCGCGCGGACAAGCTTTTTCGGACGGACGTGGAAACCGTCTACGTCCAGATGTTCGATACGCGGGAATTCCGCCGCGATCTCGAATTCATGCTGACCGAGGCGGTCAAGAAGCGGATCGCCACCGATACCCCGTATCGGGTCGCCCCCAGAGAAAAAGCGGATACCATTCTAAAGGGTGAGGTGCTGGAGGAGCGGCAGGCGGCGTTCGCCCCCGGGTTTCGTACGCGCCAGCCCCGCGACAAACAGATGACCCTGGTGGTGCGGATGGAGTGGAAGGACGTCCGCACCGGCCGCGTGCTGGTGGATCGGCCGTTGCTGCTCCAGGCGGTCGATTATCTGCCCCCGGCCGGCGAGACCGAAAAGTACGCCCAGCAGAAAGGAATCGACCGTTTGGCGGCCAGGATCGTCGCCCAAATGTACAATGAATGGTAGCCGGGCCGGACGTGCCGGCTTCCCGCACCGGGCATGACAGAGCTGTAAGCGTATGCCGACTCAGAACGACCAGAAACCGCAACCGCCGCGTGGCAGTGGCGGCGGCAACGGCGAGGGCCCCAAGGGCCCGCCGCGCCTATCACGTGGCGCCTTCAGTTGGATCCTCATCCTGGGGCTCGGGCTGATGCTGCTGGTCCTGTTCAACCGCAGCGCCAACCGGGGCGAAGAGATCTCAAACACCGAGTTCAAGACCCTCCTGAAGAACGGGGACGTCAAGTCGATCACCATCCGCGACGAGGGTACCCTGGTCGTTCAGCTCAACAAGAAGCTGGCCGATTCGGACACCGACACCGTCCGGGTCAAACGCTCCGGGATCGTCGAGCGCTACGACGAGTTCGAGAAGCTGATCGAGACCGAGGCTCCCAACAAAATCGAGATCTGGGACAAACACAACACCAGCATCCTCTTCGCCATCCTCGTCCAGACGATTCCCTGGCTGCTGCTGTTGGCCCTGATCTGGTTCCTGCTCTTCCGGCAACTGCGGCAAAGCGGCGGCGGGGCCGGCATGCTCGGGAACTTCGGACGCAGTCGGCACCGCATCACCAACAAGGAACACACGAACATGACCTTCGGCGATGTCGCCGGCATCGACGAAGCCCAGGAAGAAGTGTACGAAATCGTCGAATTCCTCAAGAACCCCAAACGGTTCGAGCGGCT
>CAZDTB010000694.1:0-2176 GCA_964508075.1 uncultured Planctomycetales bacterium | reverse complement strand
ACTTCACCATGTACGACTCGTATGGTGACGGCATCTACGCCCCCGGCGGCTTCACCGTGGCCCTGGACGGCGTCGAGCTGGTCAACACCATGGGTGGCGGGTTCACCGGTAGCATATTTACCTACAATAACTTCGGCGGCGGCTGCGTGCCTGACACGGGTGCCTGCTGCGACGCGGATCTCAACTGCGTCGCGACCAATACCGAGGACGAGTGCGATGCGCTCGGCGGCGACTGGTTCATCTTTGAGGATTGCGATGCCGGCTACGAATGTCTGGCGCACTGTTACGACTGCCCGTCGAACGGGATGCTAGAAGGCGAGCCGGTCTGCGAAGACGATTACGTGGACAATTACAACGGTGGTTGTAACTCCAGTCCGTATGTCTTCCAGGACATCCTCTGCGATGAGGTGATCTGCGGCGAGTCCGGGACGTTCCTCATGGGCGGCTCGAGCTACCGCGACACCGACTGGTTCCGCGTGACAGTGGCCGAAGCCACGACGCTGGGCTGGTCGGTCTGTGCCGAGTTCGACCTGCTGATCTTCGTCATCGACGCAGGCAGCGGGAATTGCCTGGACTACACGATCCTCGGCAGTGCCACGGCGCCGCCGGAAGTGACTGCGACGCTGAGCTTCGCCGTCGGCCCCGGCGATTACTGGCTGTGGGCCGGTCCGTCGGTGTTCACCGGCGTGCCGTGCGGCTCGCAGTACACCGGTATAGTCACTGGCGTTGCGCCGTGCATCTGCGGCGACTTCGACAACGATGACGACGTGGACGTCGATGACTTCTACTTCTTCCTCGATGCGTTCGGCTCCTGCGAGGGTGACGAGAAGTACGAGGAGGCGTGTGACTTCGACGGTGACCTGTGCATCACGCTGGTTGACTTCCAGATGTGGATGGAGTGTTACCGCGACGCCAATGGCAAGGCCTTCGTTGCGCCGTTGCAACGGACGAACTCGCGGCCGGCCGGCCAGAAGGCTCCGAAAGGGGCGCAGCCGCGCTAGCCGCGCAGAGTGATGGGTGGTACGATGCCTGCCGGCAGTCGGCCGGCAGGCATCCCCGCCCCGGGCCGCGGGCCGAAGTGCCCGCGGCAGGACGATAAGGCGTTCCTTTTGAGGTTTACAACGCGAGACATGATTCGCATGGAGGAGGCTTGAGAATGACTCACAAATGTAAGTTCCTTTGTCTTTTAGTCATCGGCACGTTCGGCTTAGCGAGTGCATCGGCCGACATCATAGTCACGCTCAACCCGGCGGACGCGGTCATTGGCCCACCGGTGGAAAGCACGACGACCGTCGACATCTTCGCGGACATCCCCGAGGAAGATGCCATCCTGGGCTGGGGCCTCGACCTGAACGTGGATGACCCTGGGATCGCCTACATCACCGATGTCGCGATCAACACGCTGCTTTTCAATGCCGCATATGCCCCGGACGGCGACGAGTTGGCCGGGCTGGCGTTCCCGGAGTGTGTCTGGGGACCCGAGGTGTTGCTCGCCACGGTCGAATTCACCGGCGTCAGCGCGGGCATCACGGACACCGCGCTCGCCGTAACGGAAGGCGATTTGACCGAGGGCTTCGCGCTCTGCGGGCAAGGCTTCGCGGTCGCCATACTCGGCGGTGGCACGGTCAGAGTGGTCCCAGAGCCGGCGTCGTTGGCGTTGCTGGCGGTCGGCCTGCTGGCCCTGCGTCGGCGCTAAGCGCGACCGGATGACAAGTTAAGTTTTGACGAGTATTTAACCCTTAGGGCCGTTCCCACGGGGAACGGCCCTTTGTTTATGCGCATATCGCTGCTCTTCTGGGCCGGATGAACGGCGGCTAGTGCTCCGTCACGCCTCAATCCGCCGGTACCGTCGGCCCCCTGCGGCCGACGTGGGTTGGTCGCTGGACCGAGAACCCCTTCTCGGTCCTTTGGCAGGTGCCGAGAAGGGATTCTCAGCACAGCGGTCACCATGGTCGACGTACTTGCGAAACGCGGTACTAGTGCTTCGCCACACCTCAAGTGATGGGTGCCATGGCCAAGCGAAGCGCGGGCATGTTTCTCGACACGGGATCAGCAAGGCCGCGCTTCGCTTGGCCATGGCACCCAATCGGGCTCGTACCCGTCAATTCAACCGTGGCGGAGCACTAACCCGGATAATTCACCGCAGAGCACGCAGAGATCGCAGAGAGGTGATAGA
>CAZDTB010000693.1:0-2182 GCA_964508075.1 uncultured Planctomycetales bacterium | reverse complement strand
TCGTACGCGATCATCACGGTTACGTCGTCGTCGACACCCGAGTCAATCGTGATGTCCTGGATGTCCTCTAACACAGGTGAGCCGGGATTCCCATTCCACGCGCGGAATCCGTACGTGCCCGCCTCGTTGATCTCAATCGTGTTCAGATTGTCGTTGATCGTGCAATGGTTTGGATCGCCCTCCCAGACGTAGATATCAGCCAACGTGGTGCTGGTCGCACACAGCAAGCAGCAAATCGAAAGTAGTCCCCATCGTGACATGTCTTGTGCTCCTTCTGAGGTAGATTCCCTAGTTCAGTTGTGCCCGTCCACGTTGCAGGCACACACACATCCCTATCAGCAGTAACAACGAAGAAGGTTCCGGGACCACACCGAAACCGACATAGTCCCAGTGCGCGAGACTCGCTGCCCCCCGAACGCAGTCCCCCCAGCCAAACTTGGACCCGAGTGAGCCCTGCCAGAACGTCCCTTGATGCACCAGGTCGCCATCGATGTACAGCTCGTACGTCTGCATGTCCCACGACAGAACACGGTACTCGTGGAACACGCCTGGCTCGATCGGGATATAGACGTCATCCTCAAACTCGCTCTCGATGTGGTCGGGGAAGCAACCGAGGCCGAGTAGCCAACCTTCGTCAGAACAGATGCCAACTCCGGTGTCGTAACCGTCGCCGATCGTCTCGTCGACCTTCACTCGGCACTCGGCGATGAACAGCTCACCGGGGTCGGGGTCGAATTCGTCATACAGGTAGCGGCATGCATAGTCGTAGACGCGCAGGTCGTACATCGAGTCCATCGTCAAAATGCCGTCCTCGACGGTCCGGATCGCGCCGTTGCCCTCGTGCGCCCCCTCGTCGTTGCCCCAGTTACGTTGCCAGCCTTCGTTTTCGGGCAAGTCGTTGCCCTCGTACGTGATCCAATACTCATCCGCCCCGGCGGGCGCAACCAGCACCCCCAGGGCGGCGGCTAGAACGAACAGCCATCGCATCATGATCTTCCTCGCTTTCTGGCGGCCTGGTCGCCGCCGACTTGCTTGAACCACTTCCAGAACCGGCTCGCCTCCCGAGCCGACAGGCTCGGCACCTCAAACCGCCACGGCAACGAAGCCAGGCAGCAAAGTGGCGGGCCTGACGGTTCGGCGCGTCGTTACTCCCGACCGCTTCCTCGACACAATCGCGCCCCCACCCTTCGCGCCGCGAAGGATGGGCCACCCGGCCGCCGCACCTGAGATCGCCGGCGTCCCATCACAGCGCGCCAGGAACGGGCCACCCGGCCCACGCCGGCCGTGCGCGCACGACGACCTGCCGTGATCTTCCACACAATATGGATCAGCGACATCCGGCTCGCTTGCGCTCATGGAATTTCGCGAGAATCCCCGAAACGCGTTCCAGGCAGCGACTGGCCGAAAACCTCAGCGCGACCGCAATTCCCCGCACCAGTCGGCCGCACCCCACGCGAGAAATCGGACTTATCCCCATTGCTTCCCCATTGCTCAGGAAGCCGTCCAGCTCCCCGCCCATGTCGATCATCGGGGCCTCGGCGGAGCTTTCGGTGGATGGCATCAGGTACGGGGATTGCCGGGTCAAGATTCACGTTCATGACTCAACGCCAGCGACTCGTCGGATGACTCGGCAGTTGCTGACATTGGTCGCGCGGGCCGTTCGGCTCGAGCGCTGCGAACGACTTTCTCCGCTTCCGGGCCTTCATGCTTTCGCGAGATCTGTTCGAGTTGCGCTTGTATGTGGATGACGCTTCTCGACAGCTTGCCGATTTGCAGACTCAGGCCGGCGAACAAGGCACACAGCCCGGCCATAAGTGTGAGCACGAGTCCGTAGGTGATCAGGTTGGGCATTGGCGCGGGAGTCAGCAGTAACAGCTTGTTGATCGCACCGAACGTGATCAGCCCCAGGCCGATGACTACCAGGATCGTCGTTCCCCACATCAGGATCCGGGGGGCACCGAAGCTGTACGAATCGGCCAGGTGCGGAAGGATGAATCTGGCCATGCCGGCGAAGTTGCCGCGTCGCCTTCCCGGTCCGGAAATCTGCCAGCGAATCGTCGCCGGGATCTCGACGATACGCATGCCAAGTGCCTTGGCTTTGGCGAGGATCTCAATATGGATTTCCTTGTGATTGCTCTCGAGATGAAGCGTCTGGATTGCCTCGCGTCGATATCCACGCGTC
>CAZDTB010000692.1:0-2205 GCA_964508075.1 uncultured Planctomycetales bacterium | reverse complement strand
CTGTGCTGCGGCCAGGGTCGCCACTGTCTCGAACTCGCGCGGCGGGGCTTCACGCGCGTGGTTGGCCTCGACCGCTCACGCTACCTGGTGCGCCTGGCGAAACGCAGAGCTGCCCGAGCGGGCTTGACGGCCAGTTTCCGCGAGGGCGACGCGCGCAGGCTGCGCTTCCCGCCGGACTCGTTCGACTCCGTCGCCGTACTGGGGAACTCCTTCGGTTACTTCGAGCAGGAGGAGGACGACGTCGCGGTTCTGGCGGCCATCCAGCGCGTGCTGCGCTCGCGGGGGCGGCTGGCGCTCGACATCGTCGATGGGGAGTGGGCTCGTACGCACTTTGAACCACGTTCCTGGGAGTGGATCGACGAGAACCACTTCGTGTGTCGGGAGCGCGCCCTGGCAAACGACGGTCAGCGGCTCGTGTCGCGCGAGGTCGTTGTCCACGCCGAGCGGGGCGTGATCGCCGATCAGTTCTACGCCGAGCGCCTCTATCCACGCGAACGCATCATGCGACTTCTGGAACAAGTGGGCTTCGAATCGATCCGGGATCATGGACTCCTGCTCGGCGGGTCCGATCGCAATCAGGATCTCGGCATGATGGCGCGCCGCCTGTACCTGACCGCGCAGGCCCCGCACAAGCCCAAGCGGCCAGTCCGCGGAAAGCTCGGTCCGCGCGAGATTACGGTGCTGCTGGGTGACCCGTCTCTGCCGGATTCCATCAAGAAAGAGGGACGCTTCAACCCAGAAGACCTGGAGACCGTGCAGAAGCTGAAGGACGCGCTGGCCGAGCTCAGTGAATTCCGGTTCACCTTCGTCGACAACCATGCCTCCCTCGTTTCCGGCCTGCGCAACAACACGCCGGAGTTCGTCTTGAACTTCTGTGACGAGGGTTTCAACAACGACGCGTTCATGGAGTTGCACGTCCCCGCATTGCTGGAGATGCTCGGCATCCCGTACTCCGGTGCCGGACCGGCCTGTCTGGCTATCTGTTACGACAAAGCCCTGGTTCGCGGCTACGCGCAAGCCCTCGACATCCCCGTACCGCTGGAGACTTTTTTCAACGCCGACGACCAGGCGGCGACGATCCCGTCGCCGTTTCCCGCCCTGGTCAAACCGAACTATGGCGATAGCAGCGTCGGTATCACTCAGCAGGCGGTCGTCAACAATCCGCAGCAGCTCATGGCTTACCTCGGGGAAGTCCGTGAGACGCTGCCGGCCCGCCCCGTGCTCATCCAGGAGTTCCTGCCCGGGACCGAGTACAGCGTGGGGCTGATCGGCAACTCGGGCTTCGGCTTCCACCACCTCCCGATCCTCGAGGTCGACTACACCGGCCTCGACCCGCAACTGCCGCCGATTCTCGGTTACGAATCCAAATGGCTGCCCGACTCGCCGTACTGGTCCGCCATCCACTACCACGAAACACGCGCCGACGAGGACACGAAGCGCAAGCTGTATGACTATTCGGTGCTTCTGTTCGAGCGTCTCGGGTGTCGTGACTACGCGCGCTTTGACTTCCGGACCGACGCCGCCGGGGAGATCAAGCTGCTCGAGGTCAATCCCAACCCCGGCTGGTGCTGGGACGGCAAGTTCACTTTCATGGCGGGCTTCGCCGGCATGCGATACGCGGAACTGCTCGCCGCCGTCCTGCGGGGGGCACGCGAACGCGCCGGACTGCCGAGCGCGGCGCCAGCCGGCGTGCCGGCCCACGCGGCAGTCTGAGCAGGCGTGGCAGGTGGGTGGAAAGGTATGACCACGCGCGCCTGGCCGTTCCCTCCTTCGTCGCTGGGGCCGGCTTATCTGCCCCGGGAGGTCACTGCGGAGCTGACCCCTTCCGGACCGATTGCAGCAACGCCTCCGGCTGATCGACGCTTAGCAGCAGCGTGTAGCCTTCCCGCGTGGGAAGACGCAGCACGCGCGACGGGTCGGTCACAAAGAGCAGCGCCTTCTCGCCGCCACGCAGTTTGAACCAGCCGGCCTGGTACCCCGGCAGGCCGACACCGTTTGTCCGGAGGGTGGGCCGATACTCCTGAGACTGGCGCAAGTCAATGCTCTGCGTTTCTTCGATGATCAGCGCTTCCGAGGGAATCAGGCGCCCATAGAGACCGCCGCAGATTCGCAGACCCTCGCTGGAGACTTCGAAGCGCACGTTTCTGGAGGAATAGGCGATGTACGCGAACAGACCGAGCGGCACGAGCAGGACGGCGACCGAGA
>CAZDTB010000691.1:806-2214 GCA_964508075.1 uncultured Planctomycetales bacterium | reverse complement strand
ACCTGGCCGATCTGGCCCAACTGCTCGCCCACTACGGCATGACCGGCATGACCTACGAGGACGGCGACCTCGACGGCGACGGCGACGTCGACCTGTCTGACTTGGCGTCCCTGCTGGCCGTCTACGGGACGGCTTGTCCATAACACGCTGTCGTAGCGCCGGGCCTCCGAGCCCGGCGCACTGACGGCTGACTGTACCGCGGGAACACGGCTTTCGCGCAACTCAAGGAGGACTGTTGAATGCTGCGCTCAATTCCGCGCACCTCGGCACGCCGGGTGCTTGGCTTCACGCTGCTGGCCGCGGCGGCGATGGTGCTGCTGCACTCCCCCAACGCCTTCGGGCAGCTCTCGGACGAAGACATCAAGGCCCTCCGAGAGCAGGGAAGGAAAGAAAGCTGGACGTTCACGGTCGGCCACAACTCCGCCACGCGCTATAGCCTGGACGACCTGTGTGGCGTGGTCGTGCCCGAGGACTGGCGCACCGGCGCCCCCTTCGACGCCTGCGCGCCGCGCGGCGGCCTGCCGGAAGACTACAACTGGTGCGACCACGGCGTGTGCACGCCGATCAAGCATCAGGGTGGGTGCGGCAGTTGCTGGGCGTTCGCGCTAAACGGGGCGGTCGAGTCCAACATCGCGATCATGGATAGCGCGATCGTCGACCTCTCCGAACAGTGGCTGGTCAGTTGCTGCGGCCTGGGGGGTTGCTCCGGCGAATGGCCCGGCAACGCCGCCAACTTCTACCTGTGCAGTGGACAGTACACGGACGAGTGTGGCGACTATGGGGCCGTGCTGGAGTCGGACTTCCCGTACGTGGGATGGGATGCCCCGTGCGAGTGTCCCTTTCCGCACCCCTATTGCCTCGATTCCTGGGCCTTCATCGGCCCGGAGTGGGGCATCCCCACCGTCCAGGCCACCAAGCAGGCGATCATCGACCACGGCCCCGTGACCGTCTGCGTCTATGCCAACAACGCCTTCCAGGCCTACACTGGCGGCATCTTCAACGCCTGCGAGGATACGGACATCAATCACGCCGTCGTGCTGGTCGGCTGGGATGACAACCAGGGCTCGGCCGGCGTCTGGATCCTGCGGAACTCCTGGGGCTTGGGCTGGGGCGAGTTTGGGTATATGCGCATCGAGTACGTCTGCTCGCGCATCGGCTACAACGGACTCTACGTCGACTACGCGGGCGCGTTGCCGACGCTGGCGTTCGACTACCCCGGTGGACGCCCGGAGATGCTCAACCCCAATCAGCCGACCACGTTTGCCGTGGTCGTCAGCGGAGAGAACGACGGCGTACCCGTGCCCGACACCGGCGAGCTGCACTATGCCCTCAACGGCTCCTCCTGGGTGACCGAGCCGATGACGCAGACCGCGCCGAACGAGTACGAGGCCACGCTGGCGGCGGCGAA
>CAZDTB010000691.1:0-796 GCA_964508075.1 uncultured Planctomycetales bacterium | reverse complement strand
GCTACTCGGCGATCGTCGCCACCGATGAGACCACCCTCTTCGAGGACCACTTCGAGACCGACCAGGGTTGGAGCGTCTATGCCGGGGCCGACACCGGCAACTGGGAGCGCGCCGACCCGCAGGAAGTCAACTACAGCGGCACCATTACGCAGCCGGGCGATGACCACACGCCTGACGGTACGCGCTGCTACGTTACGGGGCCGCTCGCGGGGTCGGGCGCGGGTGACTACGACGTGGACGAAGGGCCGACGCACCTCATCTCGCCGGTCTTCGATTTCGAGGGCCTCGACCCGGTCGTCAGCTATTGGCGCTGGTACCACATCAGCACGACGTGGAACGACGAGCTGGTGGTCGAGGTCTCCAACAACGGCGGGGCGAGTTGGGTCACGGTCGAGTCGATCGACAACCGCCAGACCTGGAAGCACGTCGAGTGGAAGGTCAGCGATTACGTCACGCCGACCAGCCAGGTGCAGATCCGCTTCACCGCCGACGACTCGCCGAACGACTCGCTGGTCGAGGCGTTGGTCGACGATTTCATTGTGACCATGCTGGTGTGCGAGGAAGTCGAGTGTTTCGGCGACCTCGACGGCGATGACGACATCGACCTGGCCGACCTCTCGCAATTGCTCGCCCACTACGGCATGACCGGCATGACCTACGAGGACGGCGACCTCGACGAGGACGGCGATGTTGACCTGTCCGACCTGAGCGCCCTGCTCGCCGTCTACGGGACGGAATGTTCCTAACCCGCATTTCTCACAGGGGTAGTAGATAAAGGTCGTCTTCTGTGGCATAA
>CAZDTB010000690.1:539-2241 GCA_964508075.1 uncultured Planctomycetales bacterium | reverse complement strand
CTCTAGCCCCCCATCTTCTCCTCAACACTCCGCAGCTTATCCTCGATCGTCTGCTCACGATCGGTGCGCGTGCCCAGTCGCAGTGTCGTGCTGACCCGCGGGGCACCCATGTCATGGACGACCTCGTGGCAGCGCTTGACCGCCGCGACGACCGCGTCCCACTCGCCCTCGATGTTGGTACCGTAGGCGTGAAGCTTCGTCGATAGCCCGGCCTCGCTGAGCACCTGCTCGCAGGCCGCGACGTAGCGCGACACCGACACCCCCACGCCGATCGGCACCACACACAAGTCCGCGATCACGTTCATATTCGAATCCTCCGTCTGGCCGGCAGCGTCGCCCGAATGCGACGCCCTCTCAAGCCATGCATATGATAATGGCGAAGATAGCAATGGTGAGACCCGATTCCAGACCGACCGAGACCGCCCCGCCGGGCCGACCCGCCGAGCCACCGCGGCCTGCGCCCAAGCGATGGTCGGTCCGTTACCCGAACGCGTACGTCTGGTTCATCTTCCTCGCCGCCCTCGACATCATGCTGACCTACCTGATTCTGCACCCGGTGCTGTTCCCGCACGACGCAGCCATGACTGAGTCGCGCGGGGCGGAGGAGAACGTGGTCGCCGGCTGGGTGATCGAGCGCTGGGACGTACCCGGGATGGTGGCATTCAAGTTCGTGCTGGTGGCGCTGGTCGTGGTGCTGTGCGAAGTGATCGGTCGCCATCGGGACGCGACCGGCCGGCGAATCGCCGAATGGGCCGTCGCGGTCACCGTGATCCCCGTGCTGGTGGCGCTGGTTCAGATGGGGATGGATCTGTATTTCTGGTTTTACCCGGCGCACTGACACGACGCACATGTCCTCGTCGCCGCCACGCGGTAAACTGCCCAGACAAGCTTCTTGCGAACGGAGCGAATTGTCGTGGATGCTTCCGTGTGCCGAATCCTCGACGCCAACCTTAATCGCGCTCGCGAGGCGCTGCGCGTGATCGAGGACTACGCGCGCTTCGCGTGCGATGACGCCGACGCCGCCGAGCAGGTCAAGCACGCCCGGCACGGGCTGCGGCAGATCGTCCAGGCGATCGGCGCGGATGAGCTGCTCGCCGCGCGCGACATCGTCAGCGACGTTGGCCGCGAGACGAAGACCGCCGCCGAGTTGCGGCGTGGCTCGGCCGACGATGTGGTTCGGGCCAGTTTCGCGCGGCTGAGCGAGGCAACGCGCGTGCTCGGTGAATACAGTAAGCTCATCGCGCCCGAGGCGGCCGAAGCGGCGGAGAAGCTCCGCTACCAGGCCTACGAACTCGAGCAGTGCGTCGTACTGCGTGCCGCGCTGCGCGCCCGGTTCAGGCGAGTGCGGCTCTACGTGATTCTGACCGAGGCGCTCTGCAAGCACGACTGGTACCAGACCACCGAGGCTGTGCTGCGCGGCGGGGCGGGCTGCCTGCAACTGCGCGAGAAGAACCTGCCCGATGGGGAGTTGCTCCAGCGGGCTCGCCGACTGCGACAACTGACTGCGAAACACGATGCGCTGCTCGCGATCAATGACCGCCCGGACCTCGCCAGGCTGTGCGCCGCGGACATCGTTCACGTCGGCCAGGAGGATCTGTCGGTTGCCGAGGCTCGCCGCATCGCCGGCGCAAACCTGCTGGTCGGCAAGAGCACACACACGCCCGAGCAGTTCGACGCGGCGTTGGCCGAAGACCCGGACTAC
>CAZDTB010000690.1:0-529 GCA_964508075.1 uncultured Planctomycetales bacterium | reverse complement strand
TACCTGGCGGTCGGTCCGATGTTCGCGACCACAACCAAACCGCAGAAGCACATCGCCGGGCCGGAGACGCTTAGGCAGGTTTCCAAACGAACAGAGCTGCCGCTGGTCGCCGTCGGTGGCATCACCGCCGCCAACGCGGCCGAGGTCGTCCAAGCCGGCGCCGGCTGCATCTGCGTCTGCTCGGCCGTGATCGGTGCGAACGATCCGGCCCAGGCCGCCGCGGAGCTTCTGGCGGTCGCAAGCCAGGAAACGTAGCGTCCACGGGGTGCCACTGGCGGCTGGCCCGCCAGTGGTGACACGGGGAGTCAAACTGCCCATGGCACCCACGCAAGGTTGACGCCGTTGGCCGGGAGGCGCGGGCGGGTTATCCTGTGAGCCGTGGGGGAGGGTGGCCCCGGGCTGCAGCCCGGGGGGGCCCCCGGGACAATGCGGTCGGGCGGGCCGCGCGCCCGCCGCCGCGGCTCCCAGCGCGATCCCCACCAGGAAGGTCACCAGGACGAGGGCGAAGGTGTAGACCGAGTTCTGGAGG
>CAZDTB010000689.1:0-2241 GCA_964508075.1 uncultured Planctomycetales bacterium | reverse complement strand
TGTCGACCAACAATATCCTGCATCCGGCCAACGGCTCGCCGATCATCGTGCCGTCCCAGGACATCGTGCTGGGCCTCTACAACCTCTCGATGATCGCCGACGGCGAACCCGGCGAGGGCATGGCGTTCGGCAATATGGGTGAGATCGAGCACGCTTTGGCGATCGGCGCCATCACGCTGCACACCAAGATCAAGGGCCGCCACACCTCGGTGGATGCCGACGGCAACGATATGTCGCGGATTTACGAGACCACCCCCGGCCGCATGATGATCGGACAGGTGCTGCCGCGCCACCCGGCCGTGCCCTTCGAGGTCGCCAACGACCTGCTGACCAAGAAGGCGATCTCGAGCATGATCGACACGGTCTACCGCGCCTGCGGGCAGAAGGAGACCGTGATCTTCTGCGACCGGATCATGCAGCTCGGCTTCAACCACGCCTGCAAGGCCGGAATCTCGTTCGGCAAGGACGACATGGTGATCCCCGCGGACAAGGCGCGGATCGTCGAGGACACCCGCAAGCAGGTCGAGGAGTTCGAGCAGCAGTACAACGAGGGCCTGATCACCCAGGGCGAAAAATACAACAAGGTCGTCGATGCCTGGTCGAAATGCGGCGACCGGGTCGCCGACGAGATGATGGCGGCGATCTCCTCGGTGCAGATCGACGAGGAAACCAAGCGCCAGAAACCGGTCAACTCGGTGTACATGATGAGCCATTCGGGTGCCCGCGGCTCGCCGGCGCAGATGAAGCAGCTCGCCGCGATGCGTGGGCTGATGGTCAAGCCGTCCGGCGAGATCATCGAGACCCCGATCATCTCCAACTTCAAGGAAGGCCTGACCGTGATGGAGTACTTTAACTCCACCCACGGGGCCCGCAAGGGGCTGGCCGACACGGCGCTGAAGACCGCCAACTCCGGCTATCTAACCCGGCGCCTGGTCGACGTCGCCCAGGATTCGATCATCACCGCCGAGGACTGCGGCACCGACCGCGGCCTGACCATGGAGGTGATCATCGACTCGGGTCAGGTGGTGACCTCGCTCGGTCAGCGCATTCTCGGCCGAACGGCGGGCGAGGACATCGTCAGCCCCGCCGATGGCGAGGTGCTCGTCAAGAAAGGCATGCTGATCGAGGAGCGCGATGTCGAACGCATCGAGGCGGCCAAGGTCCAGTCCGTGCGCATCCGGTCGCCGCTTACCTGCGACATGCGTCACGGGGTGTGCGGGGCGTGCTACGGGCGCGATCTGGCACGGGGCACCCCGGTCAATCTCGGCGAGGCGGTCGGCGTGATCGCGGCGCAATCGATCGGCGAGCCGGGCACCCAGCTGACCATGCGGACCTTCCACATCGGCGGCACCGCGCAGGTGGTCGACTCGTCGTTCATCGAGGCCGGCGCCGAGGGCGAGATCACGTTGCGCAACAAGTCCGTGGTCCAGGATTCCGACGGCAATCTCATTGCCATGGGCCGCAACGTCGCCATCGTCATCGTCGACGAGGAGGGCAAGGAGCGGGCCAGCCACCGCGTGACCTACGGCGCCAAGCTGCAGGTCAAGGACGGTGACAAGGTGACGCGCGGGCAGCGCCTGGCGGAGTGGGATCCCTACACCCGTCCGATCCTGACCGAGGTCGCCGGCAAGGTGGAGTTCGAAGACCTCGTCGAGGGGGCCTCGGTCTCCGAACAGACCGACGAGGCCACCGGCTTCACCAAGCGCGTGGTCATCGACTGGCGCACGAGTCCGCGCGGCGAATCGCTCAAGCCGGCGCTCACAATCGTTGCCGGCCGCAAGGGTGAAGTCGCCAAGCTCGAGCGGGGCGGGGATGCCCGCTACCTTTTGAGCGTCGATGCGGTGATCGCCGTGGAGCCCGGCGCCAAGGTGGCGCCGGGGGACGTGTTGGCGCGCATTCCGCTCGAAAGCGCCAAGACCAAGGACATCACCGGCGGTCTGCCGCGGGTGGCCGAGCTGTTCGAGGCGCGGCGGCCCAAGGACCACGCGATCATCGCCGAGATCGACGGCACGATCAAATTCGGACGCGACTACAAGAACAAGCGCCGGATCATCATCGAGCCGCGCGATTCCGAGGCCGAGCCGGCCGAGTACCTGATCCCGAAGGGCAAGCCCTTCCATCTCCAGGAGGGCGACCAGATCGAGCGTGGGGAGTACATCCTCGACGGCAATCCGGCGCCGCACGACATCCTGGCCATCAAGGGCGTCGAGGAGCTGGCGGAATATCTGGTCAACGAGATCC
>CAZDTB010000688.1:0-2246 GCA_964508075.1 uncultured Planctomycetales bacterium | reverse complement strand
CATCAACGACATTCTCGACCTGTCGAAGATCGAGGCCGGCAAGATGACGGTTGAGCAGATTCCCTGCTCGCCGTGCCGGATCATTGCCGAGGTCGTCTCGCTCGCGCGCGTGCGGGCCGAGGCGAAAGGCTTGCCGTTCAGCCTCGAATACGACGGGGCCATTCCCGAAACCATCCAGAGCGATCCGACGCGTCTGCGGCAGATTCTGATCAACCTGGTCAACAACGCGATCAAGTTCACCGAGGTCGGCAGTGTGCGACTCGTCGCGCGTTTTGTTGACGAGGGCCCGGGGCCCTGCATGCAGTTCAACGTGGTGGACACGGGGCTGGGGATGACCGAGGAACAGGTTGCCGAGCTGTTCCAGCCCTTCTCGCAAGCTGACGCCTCGACCACGCGCAGGTTCGGCGGGACGGGGCTGGGATTGAGCATTAGCAAACGGCTGACAGAGATGCTTGGCGGAGACGTCTTTGTGGTCAAAACTCAGCCGGGCGTGGGCACGCACATGCGTATCACCGTAGCGACGGGACCGCTTGATGGCATCACGATGATCGCGGACCCTCTTTCCGCAACCGTGGTTGCCTCCGCCGCGTCCAGGGAAACGCCGAGCGCTCCTAAGTCGGCCCTGAGCGGTTGTCGCATACTGCTGGCCGAGGACGGTCCGGACATTCAGCGCTTGATCGCGCACATGCTGAAGAGCGCAGGTGCGTTCGTCACGCTCGTGGAGAACGGGCAACTCGCCGCAGACGCGGCTCTCGCCGCCTGGGAGGAAAACAAGGCGTTCGATGTTATTCTGATGGACATGCAGATGCCTGTGATGGACGGCTACGAAGCTACGAGCTTGCTTCGCCGGAAGGGCTACGATGGCTCAATCATCGCTCTGACGGCCCACGCGATGAGCGGTGACCGCGGAAAGTGCCTCGATGCGGGCTGCGACGACTACGTCTCCAAGCCTATCGATCGAACGAAGCTAATCGAGACGATCATCGCGCACCTCCGGCGCGATTGCATCTCGGCTCGCTGAGGCTGGGATCGGCATCTGCGGGCGTCAGGCGTCTCGGGCGATCAAGGCCGCCCCGAGCGCGCCAGTATATTGGGGGTGATGCGGGACCAGCACATCCCGGCCGAGTGCGGCGGACACCAGCTCGACGATGATTGGATTGTGGGCCACCACGCCGCCGGTCATCACCACCTGTCCGGCCAGCGGGTCCATTTCCAGAATTCGCTTGGTGACCGAGCGGAAGGCGGCCTTGACGATCTCAGTCAGCGGTGTGCCTTGCGCGATCAGCTTGAGCAGCTCGGTCTTGGCGAAGACCGTGCAGAACGAGCCGAGCTCGACCTCGCCGGTGGCCTGGCGGGCCAGCTCGTTGAGCGCCGCCAACGGCGTGTCCAGGCGGTTGGCGATCTCTTCCAGAAACGCGCCGGTGCCGGCGGCGCACTTGCGGTTCATCTTGAAGCTGCGGCGATCGCCGCCGTCCGCCAACACGATGACCTTGTTGTCCTGCCCGCCGATGTCGACGATCGTGATCGCGTGCGGGAAGTTCTGATAGCACCCGCGGGCGTGGCAGGTGATCTCGGTGACGGTGGAGGTCGCGAAGTCCACGCTGCGGCGTCCATAGCCGGTGGCGACGACGCGCTCAATGTCCCCAGGATCAATTGCAGCAGTGGATGCGACCTCCCCCAGGCACGCCTTCGCTGCCGCTGCGAAGTCGGCGCCGGACTTGCGCAGCGCGCGGGCGCGTACATCCTGGTCGGCATCCAGCAGGACCGCCTTCGTTGCCGATGCACCGACGTCTACGCCCAATGACCAGCGTTGTGCCATGGAAAACCGCCAAGGCGCCAAGAGCGCCAAGAGGGCCAGAGGATCAAGTGCAGATTATCCCTTTGCTGCCGCCTCTCAAGAGGGCTATGTTGGAATCGATCAGCCGCGCCCGGCGAGTTGCTCGATGAACGCCTCGATCTGCGTCCGGGCCTGCTCGTCGGAGTAGCAGCGCAGGTCGTTCAGGTCGCCGGCGATCGTGATCGACGGCACGCCCAGCCGCTCCTGCAAGCGCTGCGCCATCGCGTAGCGGCAGTTCGTGTTGCTCGGGCAGGTCTTAGCATCGTGAAACACGATTCCGTCCACACTGAACAGGTCGATCATCTCCTGGATGTACTTCTCCTTACACGGGTCGGAGCGCACGATGAACAGCTCGGTGTACGCCCGGGCCATCGACTGGAACGGGTCGTCCGGGTCGAGATCCGTGAAG
>CAZDTB010000687.1:391-2269 GCA_964508075.1 uncultured Planctomycetales bacterium | reverse complement strand
CCCGCGAAAACCGTCACTTCTCTCACCATCGTGAGAAATGCGGGTTAGGCCGAGGGGACTTACAGCGGCCGCTCCGCGGACAGATGGCCGCCCAGCCCCTGGGACATGGTGCCGTCCACTATCTGGCGGTGGGTTCGCTGCCGGCTTGGACGAATGCCAGCAGCGCCCCCGCGTTCTGCTGCCAGCATTGCGGGCCGCTCAGATCGCGCGGCAACTCGAGCGTGATCGTGGAGATGTTCTGGTCGATCCCCGCCCAACTGCCGAAGCTGCCCGGCGTGCGATAGCCCATGCTGGCTTTGACCGGGTAACCGTTGAACTGTGCCATCAGATCGGCCAAACGCTCGGCGGGACCGTCGAAGTTGTTGCAATGGCTGCCGCGCCGCGTTGAGTGAATCGAGACGATGCGGGATGGGCGGATGAGTTCCATTGCGCTGATGATCGCCTGTGTTTCGGGCTCGCTGGCCGGAGCCGAGCCGTGACGCCCACCTCCCCGCCGTGATCGTCGCCAGTTCTCAGCTGGGAAGTTGCGGTTCAGGTCAACGCCGTTGGCGTTGCTACGATTGTGTTCGGCGAGACCGTCCGGGTTGGCCTCAGCCAGAATCGCGACGGTCTTCCCAGTGAAGAGCGCCCAATCGATGCGCAGACGGTTGGCCAGCTTGCGTGCGACTTCGCTGCTGGTCGGTTCGTTGCCGTGAATACCGCCGAAGATCAAGACGCGCTCCGGTCCCTCTCCGAACACCTCCAGCACCAACGGAACACCCTTGACCGAACGACCCAGCTCAATTGTCCGGATCGGGGACTGCCCGACCGGCGGGACCGATGGCGCCGCCGGGCCTGCCGGGGGCGCCGGTGGGCGGACCGCGATCGGCGGCCCGTGGTCCACGGTTTCGCAGCCGGCCGAGAATAGTGCCGATGCCAGAAACGCGCAGCACGCCCGCGCGGGGCGTCGCGCGCGTCGGGCGGCGCGGCCGTCGCGCGGCTTGCTGGGTTTTCGTGCCTCCATTCGGATTCCTCTCCGGCGCTCGCCATACGCGCCCGCGGGTGATGCGAAGCTCGCGGGATTCTCTCTAGCCGGTCGGCGGCGGTGACGCAAGTCTCCACCGGCGTGGCCTTGTGACCGGGACCGGCTCAATCCGCCGACCCCAGAATGCCGATCCTCAACAGCGGGACAAACGATATGCCTGCAAAAAGTAGTCTGTTGCGGGCTATCGCGTAGAATGCGGCCGTGAAGATCGTCCACGACACCACCATCGTCACGCCGGTCAGCGATACCCCGCGCACGCTGCACCGACACAGCCTGGTCTTCGACGACGGGCGGGTGGCCGAGTTGGGGCCGGCGGCGGAGTTTCGTGAGCGAGTCGACTCCGGGAGATTTGACGAGGTCATCGCCGGGCAGCGGCATGTGGTCATTCCGGGACTGGTCAACACGCATCATCACCTGTACCAGTCGCTGACGCGTTGTCTGCCGGAAGCGCAGAACGAGCGATTGTTCAACTGGCTGATCAAGCTCTATCCGTATTGGCGGCATCTGGACTACCAGGCGGTCAATGTTGCCGCCCAGGTCAGCATCGCCGAGCTGCTGCTGCACGGCTGCACGACCACCAGCGATCATTTCTACATGCTACCGCCGGGCAGCGACGTGAGGATGGAAGCGGTGCTCGACGCCGCCGACCAGCTCGGCATTCGTCTTCATCTCTGTCGCGGGTCGATGACGCTGGGCGAATCGCGGGGCGGGTTGCCTCCGGACGATTGTGTGGAAGCTGAGCAGGATGTGCTCGCGGATTGTCGGCGCGTGCTGGAGCGGTATCACGACGCGACGGATTACGCGCTGCGGCGGATCGACCTCGTCGTCGAGCACGACGAACAGCACCAATCCCG
>CAZDTB010000687.1:0-381 GCA_964508075.1 uncultured Planctomycetales bacterium | reverse complement strand
CGACCTGGCGCCGTGCTCGCCGTTCAACTGCACGCGCGAGGTGTTGCGCGACACGGCTGAGCTGGCCCGGGCACACAACAACGTTCTGCTGCACACGCATTTGGCCGAGACGCTCGATGAACAGCGGTACTGCCTCGATCGCTACGGCTGTCGGCCGGTGCAGTTCCTGGCAGACCTCGACTTTCTGGGGCCCGATGTCTACCTGGCGCACTGCGTGCATTTGAACCTGGAGGAGATCGAGTTGCTGGCAGAAACGGGCACCGGCGTCAGCCACAACCCGTCGTCCAACATGCGCCTCGGCAGCGGGATCGCCCCGATCCGCAGGTTGCTCGACGCCGGCGTGCGCGTCGGCCTCGGCGTGGACGGCTCCAGCAGCAACGA
>CAZDTB010000686.1:0-2276 GCA_964508075.1 uncultured Planctomycetales bacterium | reverse complement strand
CTGAGCGGCTCGGGCAAGAGCAGCCTCGCCTTCGACACCGTTTACGCGGAAGGACAACGCAAGTACGTCGAGTCGCTCAGCGTGCACGCCCGGATGTTTCTCGAACAGGTCGGCAAGCCCGACGTGGAACGGATCGAGGGTCTCCCGCCGACCCTCGCGATCGAGCAGCGCGCCACCGCCCTCAACCCGCGCTCCACCGTCGCCACCGCCACGGAGATCTATGATTTTCTGCGGCTGCTCTTCGCGCGCGTCGGGCAGACGCACTGCCCCAAGTGCGACGTGCCGCTTTTCCGGCGGACGGTGGACCAGATCGTGGACGCGGTGCTGGATTACTCGGCCGATTCGCGCGTGATGGTCTTGGCACCGCTGGCGCGCGGCCGCCGCGGCGACCACAAGCCCATTCTGCGCCGCATTCAGCGCGAGGGGTTCGTCCGCGCCCGGGTGAATGGGGGGCTGATCGAGGTCAAGGAGTTGGCCGAGCTGTCCGCCACCCGCAAGGTGGATATCGACGTGGTGGTCGATCGGCTGGTGCTCAAGCCCGAGGCGCGACACCGGCTGGCGGATGCGATCGAATTGTCGCTGGCGCTGGCCGATGGGATGGTGATCGTCAGTCGCGCCAACGGCGAGCCGGACTCGATCGGCTCAAACGACGGCAATCGGCAGTCCTGGACTGACGAGACCTTCAGCGAGCACCACACCTGCACGACCTGCGGCTTCACCATCCCCGAGCTCGCCCCGCGGATGTTCAGCTTCAACTCGCCTTACGGGGCCTGTGAAACCTGCGGCGGCCTGGGCACGACGCAACGCTTCGATCCCGAGCTGATCGTTCCGGATGAAAACCTGACGCTCTCCGGCGGCGCGATCGCGCCGTGGGCCGGCGGCAAGAAGCTGCTCGCGGCCAATTACCTCCGGCTCATTCGCCGACTCTGCGATGCCCTGGACGCCAAATCCACGACCCCGTTCAAGAACCTGCCGGAAGACCTGCGCCGGATTATCCTGCACGGAACGCGACCGAAGGACAAGAAGCAGTACGGCGTCGAGTTCGAGGGCGTGATCCCGAATCTCGAGCGGCGGACGAAAGCCGCCGGCAGCGAAACCAGCCGCGGCAAATTCACCGCATATCAATCCGAGCACGTGTGCCCGGCGTGCCGCGGGGCGCGCTTGCGGGCGGAGACGTTGGCGGTGCGCGTCGCCGACGCCAACATCAACGAAATCACACGGCTCTCGATCGAACGCGCCGCGGAGTGGTTCGATAGCGTCACCTTCGAGGGCGAGGCCGCCCAGATCGCCGAGCCGATCGTCGGCGAGATCGTCCGCCGACTGCGCTTCATGAACGAGGTCGGCCTGGGCTACCTCACGCTCGACCGGGGCAGCGCCACGCTCTCCGGCGGCGAGGCCCAGCGGATTAGGCTAGCGACACAGCTCGGCAGCGGCCTGGTCGGCGTCTGCTACGTGCTCGACGAGCCGACGATCGGCCTGCACCAGCGCGACAACGAACGCCTGCTCGCATCGATCCGCCGGCTGGTCGATATCGGCAATACCGTCCTGGTGGTCGAGCACGACGAAGACGTGATCCGCGCCGCCGACTACCTGATCGACATGGGCCCGGGGGCGGGGCTGCGCGGCGGAAAGGTGATCGCCGCCGGCCCACCGAACGAGGCCCTGCAGATCCCCGACTCGATCACCGGCAGGTATCTGCGCGGCGAGTATGAGATCCACCTGCCGGAGCAGCGCCGCAGCCCGCGCCGCTCCGACTTCCTCCAGGTCATCGCCGCCAGCGAGAACAACCTCAAGAAGATCGACGTGAGCTTTCCACTGGGCGTGTTCTGTGCACTCACGGGCGTCAGCGGCAGCGGCAAGAGCTCGCTCGTCTCGCAAACGCTGCTGCCGGCTCTGCGCCGCCGATTGTACAAATCACACGAGCAACCCGGCGCACACGAACGGCTGGTCGGCGCCCACAAGGTCGACAAGGTGATCGAGATCAATCAGACCCCCATCGGCCGCACGCCGCGCAGCAACCCGGCGACGTACACCGGCGTGTTCGACGAGATTCGCCGCTTGTACGCCAAGACCAAGGAGGCCCGGATTCGCGGGTACACCGCCAGTCGCTTCAGCTTCAACGCCAAGGGCGGGCGCTGCGAAGCCTGCCAGGGCCAGGGCACGCGCCGGATCGAGATGCACTTCCTGCCCGACGTATTCGTGGAATGCGGCGAGTGCAAGGGCACGCGCTACAACCGCGAGACTCTGGAGGTGCGTTATCGCGGCAAGTCGATCGC
>CAZDTB010000685.1:1993-2277 GCA_964508075.1 uncultured Planctomycetales bacterium | reverse complement strand
CGATCGAGTCGATCGGCAAGGTCCTTCGCGGGTTGCACTTCGGCCACAGCAAGAACGAACTGGTCATGACCACCGATTTCTTCGAGCCGCCCAGCACGCCGCCCGACGAGAAGCACATGGGCAACATCTCCGCCTGCTACGCATTCGGGACCCACGTGGCGGAGGTGGAAGTGGATCTGGAAACGGGGGTGGTCAAGGTGCTGAAGATCTGCGCGGCCCATGACGTGGGCCGGGTGATCAACCGCTTGGGGATCGAAGGCCAGGTAGAGGGGGGGATTGCCCAG
>CAZDTB010000685.1:0-1983 GCA_964508075.1 uncultured Planctomycetales bacterium | reverse complement strand
CTGCCTGTCGGAGGAAGTGAAGGTGGAAGGTGGCCGGGTCCTCAACCCAACGTTTACGGACTACAAGCTTTGCACCGCCCCGGATCTCCCTGAGCTGGACATTTCGTTTGTGGAGACCCACGACCCGGCCGGCCCTTACGGGGCCAAGGGGATCGGCGAGTCGCCTCTGATCCCCGTGGCACCGGCCATCGCCAATGCGGTCCACAACGCCACCGGCGTGCGCATCACGGAGCTCCCGCTCACTCCGGAGCGGGTTCTGAGGAAGCTACAAGAGGCGTGGGGAGAAGGCGATTGACGATTGGGGATTGACGATTGGGGATTGGCTGAGAAGTCCCGGAGCGTTTGAGGTTGTGGCCGATGGAGAAGCTGACCGTCCTTTCTCTGGAGCAGGCGCTTTCGCTTTCGTATGCCACCTCGCGATTCGTGCACCTGGGCTGGCGGGTGATTCGCATTGAGGCCACGCCGTCCGGCGGTCGGCTTCCGGGCGACCCGAACCGGTATGTGGGCAAGGAGGGGGAGCGGCCCGACCTGCACTCCTACTTCATCGGCCCGAACGTGGGGAAGCAGACTATCAGCCTGAACCTGAAGGAGAAAAGGGGGCAGGAAGTGCTGAAGCGCCTCATCGCCGAGCTGCCAGCGGACATCTTCGCCAGCAACACCCTACCCAAACGGTATGAAGAGCTGGGCATCGACTACGAAGCCCTGAGCGCCGTGAATCCCGGGTTGATCTGGGCCGGGCTGTCCGCCATGGGACCGGACTATCCCGACGCGCCCGGCTACGACCCGGCGATCCAGGCCATCACCGGCTATATGGATCTCACCGGCGATCCCGAGGGCCCGCCGACACTGTGCGGCGTGCCTTTCGTCGATTTGAAGGCCGGCGACGAGGTCTTCGCCAACGTCTGTCTCGCCCTGGCCGAGAAAGCCCACACCGGCCGCGGGCGTCGGATCGACGTCTCCATGGTTCAGGCCGCGGCGTCGTGGCTGGTGACGACCATCCCGCTTCTGGAGCTCGGATACGGGCCCGATGAGGTGCGACGCAGCGGGAACGAGCACCGCGAGTTTGTGCCGGTGAACGTCTATCCGACGGCGGACGGGTACATCTACGTGGCGATCGGGAACGACGTACAGTGGGCGCGGCTGATCGCGCTGGACGCGTTTCTGGACCTGGGTTTGCCCAGCCGAGAAACGAACGAGGGGCGCCGGCGGGAGCGGAAGTCGATTCACGCGAAGATGGGCTCGATCACGCGTAAGTTCAAGACCGGCGAGCTGGTGAAGCTTCTGAGCGCCAAGGGGCTCGTGGCAGCGCCGATCCACACGGTGCCGCAGGTTGTGGAATTCCCACCGATCCGCGATACTCTGCTTGAGACCAGGACTTCTTCTGGAAAACGGGTGCGCTTGCCTCCCCCGTCCGTGGAGCGGGAGCACCTGGCGTCTTTGGGACGGCGCCTCGCTTACGCTCCTCCGTACGGCCAGGACACCGACCAGGTCCTCCAAGAGGCGGGTTTCTCACCGGAGGAGGTCACCCGCTTGAGGGAGTCCGGGATCATCGCGTGACCGCACTCGGACCCTGCGGAACGCGGCCGGGTTTGGCGCATAGTGGAGCGGGTCGGGCACTGCCCGACGCCGGATCTGAATACCGCGCAGAGTTCGACCGATGGGGCGTTGGGCGTGACGTAAGTTCATCAGAAACCAGCAGATGG
This sequence comes from uncultured Planctomycetales bacterium, assembly GCA_964508075.1. Classification (GTDB taxonomy): domain Bacteria; phylum Planctomycetota; class Phycisphaerae; order UBA1845; family Fen-1342; genus JALSRY01. Next base: position 280 of record CAZDTB010000685.1, on the reverse strand, counting down.
GTCTCCCACCCTTCGCAAGTTGCGAACGGCCGAGTGCCCGCGCAATAGAGGGAGGACGAATCATGACTCGGCGGATGAACGCATTGATCGTCGATGATGACGCGGCCGTACGGAAGCTGATCATGGATCAGTTGAACCAAACCGGGTTGGCCGAGTTTGTCTTTGCCGAGGCACGGGACGGCATTGATGCTCTGGAAAAGTACCGTCCGGATGAGACGGAGATCATCTTTGTGGATATGAATATGCCACGAATGGGTGGGATCGATTTCATCCGAAAACT
>CAZDTB010000684.1:0-2277 GCA_964508075.1 uncultured Planctomycetales bacterium | reverse complement strand
CCCCCCCCCCCCCCCCGGAAGCGTGCCGGCGTTGGACAACGAGGATCTTTGTCCTCCCCGCAAGCCGGGAAGGATTACGTTGAATAAGGTCTCCGCCGCTGGTACCATGGTGGCATAAGAGGTTGGTTGATGGCGTATCTGGTGGGACGCGCTGGCGGTACCCGTGGGCGCGTTTAGGATGGGAGAAGCATGTTGCGCTGGATTGCCGGCCCTGTTACGCGCGTGCTGCTTGTAGTCACCGTCTTGGTGGCGGTTGCCGTCCCGGCGTGGCCCGGGGAGGACTGCAACGGCGACGGCATTCCCGACGACCAGCTCGGCCTGGGCCGGCTCTTCTTCGACACGTTTCCCTGGACCACGACCGACGCCGACAAGTGGGCGTTCGTGGACGGTTCGTCGATCGACGCCGTCGGCCTGAACGAGCCAACCGAGCCGTATTCATTGCGCCTGAACGGCCATCCCTATGGTACTGTCTATCCGGGCGAGCCAGACGGCGATTCGATCGAGTCACACCCGATCGATCTCTCGGCCGCCACCGACGCCGTCCTGACCTATTCGTGGGAGTGTACCGGCGGCGGTGAATCGCCGGATGCCGGCGATGATCTCTTCATCGAGTTCGCCGACGCTACCGGCGCCTGGGTCCTGCTCGCCCGGCATCTCGGCTACCTCGGCGACGCCGACGACATGACCGAGTTCGCGCAAGAGAACCTGGAACTGCCGCCGGCGGCGTACCACGCCAACTTCGTACTGCGAATCCGGAGCATCGGCACGGGTGGGCCGTGGGACGACTGGTTTGTCGACGACATCTTCATCACCGACGGTGTTCCCGACTGCAACGGCAACGGCGTGCCGGACGATTGCGACATCGACGACGGCACCAGCCTGGATTGCAACGCGAACGGGATTCCCGACGAATGCGATGTTGGCGAGGGCATCAGCACCGACTGCAACGGCAACGGCGTGCCGGACGACTGTGACATCGCCGAGGGGATCAGCGAGGACGTCAACGGCGACTACGTGCCGGACGAATGTCAGGACTGCAACACCAACGGCGTGCTCGACCCGAATGACATCGCCGACGGGACCAGTCTGGACTGCAACACGAACGGTGTTCCCGATGAGTGTGATCTGGCCAACGGCACCACTGACGACTGTAACGCCAACGGCGTGCCCGACGAGTGTGACATCGCGGCCTGGTCGTATCGCGTGGACGACGGTACCCAGGAAGTAAGGCTCGGCGCTTTAGCGGGCGGCGACTTTATCTGGCTCAACCAGTTCGTGGTCGGGCCCGACGCGAAGCAGATTGTCGCGATCGAGCTTGCCTGGGGCAACGTAACCGAGGGAACGCCGACTACAGTGGCTCTGTGGATTGATCTCGACCAAGACGGCGACCCGACCAACGCCGTGTTGCTTCTTACCGCCGGTCCGATTCCGGCTGAGAGTTATACCAACCGGTTCACGAGCGTTCCGGTGCCGCCTACTTATGTCGGCGAGCCGGGTGATGTGTTCTTCGTCGGTGCGCACATGAGCCACCAGCCGGGTGAATATCCTGCCGGGTTCGATATCAGCTCGCCTCCGATGCATCGAAGCTGGCTGGCGATCGGCGACAACCTCGAGGCACTGAGCGACAACCCGGTTCCGCCAATACTGGTCGACGACGTCCCATACGTGGGCCCGGGCAACCTGATGGTCCGTTGCCAATCCTCGTATAAGGACTGCAACGACAACGAGGAGTTGGATGAGTGCGATATCGCGGCGGGCGTATCATATGACAACAACCTGAGCGGGATTCCCGACGAGTGCGAGTTGGGTTCCGCGGTCGAGCTCACGCTCGTGCCGGACGCGTCGTGCTACAGCGCCGGCGACGCCGTGACCATTGAGATCTGGATGAACGGGGCCGAAGCCACAATCGTGGGCGGACAGTTCTTCGTCGACTATGACCAGACGCGGCTCGAATTGGTCGATGTCGTGCCGGCCGACCCGCCGTCACCCTTCACCGAGGAGGTCTACGAGTGCTCAGCGATCGGTGGCGGCGAGTTGCCCCAATGCGATCAGCTCGCGGGCACGATCGACTACGCCGTCGGAATCGTGCCGGAGACGCCCGGCGCCAGCGGATCCGCCCAGATGGCGGTGATCACCTTTACGGCCTTGCAGCCGATCTGCTCGGGGATGGACTCGTTCACCTGGCGCCCGGAGGACGTGATCCGCCTCGGGACCGACGAGAACACGCCACTCTATCCACTGCTTACCCACCTCGAAGTGGGTGACGACACTCCACCG
>CAZDTB010000683.1:0-2286 GCA_964508075.1 uncultured Planctomycetales bacterium | reverse complement strand
CGGCGATGATGTCGAAGGGGGCCTTGTGAATCCCGGCGATGGCGGAGACGGTCCCCGACTCCTCACGCAGGCGCGCGTTCTGCGGGCCGAACGCGCTGAAGTATTGCAGCATCGCCATCCCACCCTTGACGAACGACAGGTTGTTGCGGTACGTCGCCGGCTCGCCGATCGGTACCACGTCTTTCGAAACGCGCGGCAGCCAGACGTTGAAGAGGAATCCGGTGGGATCATCGATCAGCACGTCGTACTCGTCCGCCCGCATGAATGCGTTCTCCTCGGGCGGTTCGAGATATTGGAAGCCGACGTCGGGCGGTACGTCGATGCCCGGCACGCCGTAGTACTTGAGGCCGATCGCCTGGGTCAGTCCGGTCCAGACGTAGACCATGTTGCCGACCACGGCGTCCCAGTCGAAGTCCGCGGCACACTTTCGAGCGGCGGCGAACGCCTTTTCGAAATCGTGCGTGACTTCCTGGCAGGTGTCCCCGGCATACTTGGCGGCAAACTCGGCCACAAACGGCCGAATCGGTACGCGATCCGGCTGCTGGTTGCGCAGGGCGGTGACGTAGCGGTTGAGCCGCTGAGCGTAGAGCGATTCCGAGCCAGGCTGCGTTTCTGTTTCCATGGGGTCTCTCGCGGTACTTTCACGGTTGACACAGCGGACCTTACCCGAACTACTCCTCGCCGTCGTCCGGATCGCCGTCCCATCCGAAGCTGCCGGGCCGGCCAGGGCTCGCGCAACCGGATTCACAAAAATCCCGGAAAGCGCGCGGAGATTCGAGCACCCACCGAGTATTATTGGGAGGGGCGTAGTCCACATGCAGGTTGGTCCAGGACCAATGTCGAACAGATCGGGGCCTGGGGACTGCAGAGTGGCGAGGTTGCGGAGGATCGAGAGTGAACACGCAGCCAAGACGGATTCGCGCGTTTACGCTGATCGAGTTGCTGGTGGTGGTGGCGATCATCGCGCTGCTGATCGCGATCCTGCTGCCGACGCTTTCGCGGGCCAAGGAGCAAGCCCGGATCGCCGTCTGCCTCGCTAACCAGCGCTCGATCACGCAAGCCGCGATCAGCTACCAGATGGACAAGCAGGATCTCGTGTTCGTGTTCCCCCTGGGCTACCGGCCGGCGACGGCCCCGCCCAATTTTCTTGGCTTCGACGCCGTGAGCGAGTTCATCTGGGGCGGTGGCTTGCCTGACCGCCGGCCGAGCGACTGGGACGATAATCAGGGGCTCAATCCGCTCGACTACGACCCGGATGTTTACGTGATCCTGGAAAACGAGCGGCCGCTGAACAAGTATTTTGACGCGAACGTGAGCTGGTGTGACCCGGAGCGCCGCGGCGTGGGCAACCCGAAGCGCCGCCGACGCCCGATGCAGTTGCCGGACTTCTTCAAGTGTCCGTCGGACAAGACGGCGGCGATCCCGCTCTTCGGGGCCGACCCCCACGCCCAGCACGATGCGGACACGCCGATGACCAGCTGGGAATGGTGGGGCAGCAGCTATGCCACCAACTGGCACTGGGGCAGCTATTACGGCCGCGCGTTGAGCCTGCCACTGATCGGGTACGTCGATGGGGTTTTGGGAGTCCTCGACGGCCGTGGCCGATGCCTCTTAAACGAGAAGGTCAACCGAGGCGCCGCCGAATGGGTTCTGTTCTTCGAGAACCGCATGAACTTCGCGCTCGAATCGGCCCGCCCGCGCGGCTACCAGGACGACAACGAGACCCCGCGCCTCTTCACGGGCTGGCACCGGCAACAGGACCATCATGTGGGCGGCTTCTTCGACGGCCACGCGGGCTATCAGCGTTTCGACACGCGGTACGTAGACGGCCCGGGTTGGACGATCTGGCCGGGCCGGCCGTGGCTTACATATTGGCGGGAATGGGAGAATAACTAGCGACACAGCGGCGGGCTGGATCTGTCGGCCCGACTGGCCTGGTTGCTGGAGGGCTCCGACTGTGGTATTACCTTGCCGTGCCCCACCGCGATCGGGCGGTGTCGCGGCCACGCGATATGAAGGATACGCCAGTGGCAACACCGACTGCTGCTTCACGAACGCTTGGGCCGGTATCCGACCTGGAGCGTCACTTGCCCGCCGATTGGTGGAAGAGCCTTTTCAATTCGTTGTATTTGAAGACAGACGGCGACGTGGTCGAGCGCGAGGAGAACACTGTCGAAGAGGTCAATCTACTGATCAAAACGACGGGGCTCGAATCCAACGACCGGTTCCTCGACCTGTGCTGCGGCCAGGGTCGCCACTGTCTCGAACTCGCGCGGCGGGGTTTCA
>CAZDTB010000682.1:0-2305 GCA_964508075.1 uncultured Planctomycetales bacterium | reverse complement strand
TTGCGATCAATTATGTACCAGAAGCGGTTGCGGCCGCGCTTATAATTGCCCTATCATTGGTCGAGGCAACGAGCCCGCAGGTATTGCGCATGACCGCCGATACACCAGTCCTGTCGTCCAGCGTCCTGCTGCTGAACCGCCTGTACATGGCGTTGCGGGTGGTCAGCGCCAAGCGGGCCATAACTCTCGTTTATCGTCAGTTGGCGGAGGTTGTCGCGGTCGAGGACGGGCAATACTTCTCGTACGACTTCGACGACTGGGTGGAGGTCAGCGAGGCCAAGGCGACGTTCGAGCCGCACGAGCACGACTGGATTCGGACGGTGCGGTTTCAGATCGCGGTGCCGAAGATCATCCGGCTGCTGGTGTACGACAAGCTGCCGCGGGTGGCGGTCAAGCTCAATCGGCGCAATTTGTTCGCCCGCGATCAGAACCACTGCCAGTACTGTGGCGGGCATTTTTCGACGCGTGAATTGAGCCTCGACCACGTGGTTCCGCGTTCGCACGGCGGGATCACGAGTTGGGAGAACGTGGTCTGTGCCTGCACGCGCTGCAACGTGAAGAAGGGCGGGCGGACGCCGGAGCAGGCCCACATGCGTTTGGTGACCCGGCCGGTGCGGCCGCGTCGTTCGCCGGCGCTGACGGTCAAGCTGTCCGATTCACGTTACGCGAGTTGGAAACAATTCCTTGATTTTGCCTATTGGAATGTCGAGTTGAAGTAAGTGGGTTGTGTTCATGCGGCCTGGTGCTGCCCAGGAGGAGGAAGGCATGCCCGGGCCGGCTTATTGGGCAGGTTGACGCCCCCGCCCGGTCCGCGTATGGTCCCCCACAAAGCTGGTCTAGATCTGGTTTGAACAAGTGAGTGGCAGACATGGCAGTCGAACAATGGTCGGAAACAGTGTTGCTCGGCGAGCTGGGGGATGATCCGCAGTATACGGACGATCTGACGGCGATCATCGAGCAGTGCTCGAGCAATAGCCAACTCGATGTGCTGCTGAACTTCGGGAACGTGAACTACCTCAACTCCTCGAACATCGCCAAGCTTCTCAAGCTGCGCAAGCTGATCACGATCACTAACGAGCGCAAGCTGAAGTTGTGCAGCATCAACCGCCAGGTCTGGGGCGTGTTCCTGGTAACCGGGCTGGACCACATTTTCGATATAGTCGAGGACGTCTCGACTGGTTTGGCGTCGCTGCAAATCAGCGGCTGATAGCACATAACAACAGTTGAAGCTTGCACGTGCGCGCTGCGGCGGGCCTATCCCCGCACGGGGATCGCGTCGAGCGACCTGCGGATCAGCAGGTTCTGCCGAGCGTGGTAGCCCAGACAAAGAAACGGGTAGGCGATCCGCCCGAGATGCTGGACCGCGTGGCAGGTGGCGCGCTTCCACGCGCTGGTTGCTTCGAGATAGTGACGCTCCACATTCTTCTGCAACGTGATCCAAACGTCGTCACGGAGCTGTTCGGGCGTGCCGAACGCGCCGCAGGGTACTGCGCTGCCGGCGCGGATCGCGGCGAGCAGCTCGCCGGCGGTCTGCCCCGTGCTGAGCGTGTAGGTCGTGCCGACGCGCCGGGTGTGTGAATCGCTGCCGGCCACGAGCACTTTGCCGCGGTCGGCGGTGGCGTGCCAGGCGAAGGCGTTGTGCGCGTAGCTGCGCGTGCCGTTGATGCCCTCGAAGACCGGGAACAGCTCGAGCATGACCTCAAGCTGCCAGGTTCGAAGCGCGCGATGCTGCCGCGTCCACGTCAGGTGGTTGAGAACGAACAGCTTGTCGAGCTTCCGCACGCAGTCAACCAGGTCGTACACGTTCTCGCGCAGGCGCTGGATCTCGGCGTGCTGCCGCTCGTCGAGGTCGTAGACGCTGACGTGGATGATGGTGCCGTCCTCGGGGAACGTGACCGAAACCTCTTCGCCGAAGATGAAGTCAGCTAGTGGGCCGCGGCGATCGAGCAGGGCTTTGCAGCCGTCGATGGTGTCGTGATCGGTGATCGTGACGAAGTCCATGCGGCGCGACTTGGCGAGGTCGTAGGTCTCCTCGGGATTGAGCAGCGGTCCGAACCTGAGCCCGGGCAGCCAGCGGACGCCTTCGTCGGAGAAGGTCGAGTGGCAATGTAGATCGATCCGTTTTCCATCAATCCGCGACCACGCGACCCGGCTGCGGGAGTTCAAGTGTGGTTGGTATTCGAGCGGTGGGGCGAGCAGGTCAATCATTGATCACCGTATGGCCGTGGTGCGACGCCGTTGGAGACACAAAGCGCCTAACAATACCCCCCTCCCTCGTAGGGAGGGGCCAAGGGGAGGGTCAAAA
>CAZDTB010000681.1:0-2310 GCA_964508075.1 uncultured Planctomycetales bacterium | reverse complement strand
CAGTCGGCCGACATCGTCGGCAGCAAAGGCGACCGCGAGATCACGCTGGGCGCAACCGACGGTCAGCGCTAGCAGGGCGAGCGCGGCCGGCAGCAGCCGATGCCCCGCCCCCCTACGGTGGGACCGCACAACGCCGACCAAGCAGCTACGTGTGAATGCTAATCGTCTTTGGCGCGCACCGAGCATGTCAGGCGTTCTTTCCCCAGAGAGTTCGTGCCAACGAGCTACTTGGGCTGTGCCGGCGCCGCCTTGGCCGAACGCGTCGGACGCCACACCACGTGGAATAGCTGTTCGCGTGTCCCGGGCTCGTACTCGTAGTTGTTCGGCGTGCCCGGCACACTCGTGTCGACGGGCACCGCCGGAGCCGGTCCGGCTGTCCCGCCGCTGAGCGGCCGGGATCGGGGCGAACCGTCAGGGTCGGGAGGTTGCGGCGCGATCGGGTCTTGCGGCTCGGCCTGTAGCGCGTAGACGCGCACGCCGAAGTTCGGCAACACGCCGAAATCGTCCTCGGTCCCTCTGAACCAATCCAGATCATCGTTGGGACGGGCCCAGGCCCAGCCGGGACCGTTGGGCGCGTTGGCCGCCCAGTAGCTGTGGAACTCGTAGCGCCCGTGGAAGGCGATGCCGTACTCACCCGGCAGCAACAAGATCGGCTGCTGAAGCGTCAGGAGGTTCCAACCCTGCGTGACGCCCTGATGCTCCTCAAAGCACAACTGGGCACGTAACGTACCGACGCTGTCCTCGTCGGTGCCGTTGTAGATATCCACGATCTTTTCGGCCGGATCCTTCGGGTTGAACGAATAGAACGCCAGCGACGTGACCAAGGCGGGCGTGTCCAACTCGATCGGGACGATCACGCGGACGCACAGGTTATCAGCCGGATCGAGCACGCGCCAGACGCTCATGAACGCGATGTCGCCGTCCGGACGTGGCGCCGGCTCGCCCGAATCGTATACCAGCGTCGCATTTGCGCTCGAGAGCAGCAAACCCACCAACAATGCCGAATTGACCATTTGGCTCACCTCCCAGGCGATGAAACCGCGCCTGCTGAATCTACTGATGTGCCGAGGACTTATCGCCCCTAGCAAGGCCGCGATGCCGAATACGTCAACGCTGCCGTCCAGCTCGTACCCAGCGGTTAACTCCCAAGTATAAAGTGTAGGGCAACGGCGCCCGAGAGACAACCGAAAACCTGATTCATGTCCCGCCTTCGGGTGCGAACACGGCCCGAGACCCGTCCGCTCCAGCTTCCCGCGCGCCGCTGGCTGCTGGCTCCCGCGAACGAGACCGCAAAAGGAAACAGGCACCTCGCGTGGCTCGAAGCCAGTCCCCTTTTCCTCCGCACGTTGAATACCGCCCGCCGCTCGCTCGTCAATGTGACCGAGTAACGAAAGCGACCGTGGCGCCCCGCGCCACAAAGCACACGAAGGGAGAAGACCATGAAGCGGCTGAGCTTGATCCTGCTCTTGGGTTCCGCCCTCCTCGCCCAGACCGGCTGCGACGATTGGGAGGACTTCGTCGTCGACTTCGGTTACTACGCCGACCCCGGCTACGGCTGGTACGACTCCGGCGGCTGCTGCAACGACGTGTACGTCGAGGAATACTGGTACGAAGAGACGTACTACCAGGAAGACTACTGGTACGATGACTGGTTCTACTGGTAGGAGCGCGAGGGCAAGCGTGCGCGGGTGCCACTGCCGGCTTGCCCGCCAGTGCCGTCCTTGTGATCTCGCCACCCGATTGATCCACGCGCTCCCCGGACACTGCGACCGGGCTGGCAGCCACGTTGGGAGGGCGAGAGACCGCTGGCGAGGGCAGCATCCCATAGCTCCGGCGGGGCGACAGTCAGTAGCCGGGGGCGCCAGCCCCCGGACCCCGGCCAGAAAAACAAACCTAGCCCCGGAGGGGCGACGGAACGACTTGCCCGCCAACACGCTCCGTCGCCCCTCCGGGGCTCATTGTCTCACGACGATCCTTCCCGGGGGCTAACGCCCCCGGCTACTCACCCGCGCCCTTTCAGGGCTGAGCCTCGCGCGCGGCTGCCACTGGCGGATTGCCCAGTTTAGGCCAGCGTAGTATCGTCAGCTCCATGAAGTGGTTTGCGCTGCTCCTCACGATTCTGCTCTACGCTTGGACGTGGATACAGATTCTTCCCGAACACGCAGACCTTCCACCATGCCACATGATGCCCCTTTCGCTGGCGTCGAGCCTGTGGACGGCCTATTTGTTTCTGTGGCGGAAGACGCGCTATCCAACCGGTCACTGCCAGAAGTGCGGCTACAACCTGACCGGCAACGTCAGCGGCCGGTG
>CAZDTB010000680.1:0-2315 GCA_964508075.1 uncultured Planctomycetales bacterium | reverse complement strand
TGACGCCCTGGCCCGTGGCGTAGCAAAGCGGTAGCAACGACCTAGAACGGCCGTTCGCCTGAAAGGGCTGGCGGCCGTAATTCTTTTCGCCGACCCGCCCGAAGCGTAGCACCGGCGTGGCACCGAACAAAAACGGCCGCGCCTCGAATCTGGCGAGCGACCGCAAACCCCTTCAAAAATAGGTTCTTTTGAATGCCCCGCCAGGGACTCGAACCCCGGACCCGCTGATTAAGAGTCAGCTGCTCTGCCAACTGAGCTAGCGAGGCTTACCATTCGAACCGACCACGCGGCTGACGGCGTCATGATACTAACGTTCCCGTCGCCCGTAGCAAGCGGCTTGCCAGAATGCTCACAGCACGCCGCGCCCAGAACGTTCCCGGGCACCGAGCGCAGGCGGCTCATCTAAGCTGAGCTTGCTCGCCAACTCTCGGTGGCGCGGCGAGCACTGCTTGCGTCCACTCGGCGATATGCCCGGCTTGCAGACGCATCACCACGCGCAGCAGATGTCCGTGCCCAACCGGAAAGGCGTGGCGCTGCGCCGCTCCTATCCGCGCAAGCAGCATCTCGCCCGTCCCCGCCGGCACGACCTGGTCGTAATGCCCGTGGTAGATCAGCACCGGCATCCCGGTCAGCGCGGCGGCGGTGTGATAGGGGTCGAGCTTGGCCTGCTCCAGGTAAGCCGCATACAGCTCCTGCCAATCTTCTTGTCGCGGCGGGGCACCCATCCACCTCAGCTCGATCCCGCTGTCGGGTTTGCTGGTGCGGTGGGAGATCTCGAGCAAGTTTGCGCCACCCGCGACCAGCACCGCCGCCCCGAAGTCGTCTGGCAGCCGCGCCACGCATGCCGGCAGGGCGATCGCGCCGATGCTGAAACCCATGATGGCCGCCGGCGTTTGTCGGACGTCCGGGCGGTGGTCGGCCAGGTACTGCAACAGGGCTTCCAGCGAATATGGCCAGTCCGCCAATTCGTCGTCGAAAACCGCCGCGATTTGCGCCGTCGCTTGCTTCAGTTGCTCCCCGCGCTCGATCTCGAACAAGACCGGATCCGCGCGACGTTGCAGGCAGCGCCCCGTATTGGACGCACTCAGCACTACCCAGCCGTCTGCCAGCAAGGCGCGCCGCACGTACTTGTTGCCGCCCAGATGAACGACCAGTCCGCGCGGCAATCCATCTTTCGGCTCATACAAATGCCAATGAACGCCCGCCCGAAGATCGCCGAGCGTGATCTCTCCCGGCACCCGCGCCGGCCGGTCTCCAGGACGTTCTTCGCCTCTGGCGAGCGGGGAGAAGGAGACGAACACGAGTTCCGTTTCCCGTGCTGAACTGGGGCGGCTTTCGGCCTCGGCGCTATCCAGCTCCAGAACGAGGCCCAGCTTGTACGCCGCACTGTGAACGATGCGGACGCGGGCGCCCGGCTCGGCGTCCGGCTCGGGTAACAGAACAGTCGGGACGTTCGCGGCAAGCTGTTCCAGCCCGGTGGTGATGCGTGGGGGCCAATCGGTTTCCGCCAGCAGGCTTGGACGACCGGAATCACGCCGCGGCGAAGTGCAGCCAGCCAGGGCGACGGTTACGAGGATCGCTCCGACCAGCAGAGCCTGCGTGACTGCATGGCGTGTCGATCGTTGTGCGTTCATCGTCTCGTCCTGGGGCTGAGTATCGCGCGGAGTCTATCCCGAGCGCAGGCGCGAAGTTCGAGGAGAGCGAGATGCTACGGCTCTTTCTTTGGCTGGCTGGGTGGGGCGTCCTTCTCCTTCGGCGATTGGCCGATCTCGATTTCACCCGGCAGAGCGCTCTTACGCTGGGCCCGCGTCGGCAGCCGGTCGAGCCGTCGCTTGAGTTGGTTGAACAAGCGCTCGCGCTCGAGCTGATGCCTTTCAGTTCGTTCGCGCAGGGCCGCCGGCATTCGCCCGTTTTTCGAGCTATCCGCTTTTCGGCGCAGCGTTTCCATCTGGCGCTCGAAACGCCCGCCAAACACGTCGTCCCGCTCTTTCGCGTCCCCGTAAATCAGCCAGGCCCGCTGCTGCTGCTCGTCGTTCAGGTGGTACTTCGCGATGAACGCCAGAACGTACCGCGCCCACTCGTCGTCCGCCTTGGGAGCCTTGGACGGCACGGTTTTCTGGTCGCCTTGCGCGTCCGGCTCAAACGTCTCTCCCGGTGCCGGCTTGCGATCGTCTGCCGCTCGTTCACCGGCCGCCAGACTCCCGATAACGATCCAGTTTTTGCGACCCAGAGCGACCTGCTTCATCAATTGCTCGACATCGTTGTTGTCGATCGGCATTCGGCCATCACTGAGATACAACTGCAGCGGCTCCCAA
>CAZDTB010000679.1:0-2318 GCA_964508075.1 uncultured Planctomycetales bacterium | reverse complement strand
GAGGACGTCATCCGATATTGGATCATGTACAAGATGGAAAACGAGGTTGCGGCCCTGCGCTCCCGGCCGCACCCTTACGAGTTCTGCCTGTACTTCGACATCTGAATCTGGCCGCCGAGCAACACGCCGCAATCGCTCCCAAACCGCCGCGGCCTGCAAGCCGGCTGCCTTTTTGCGCCCCCGCCCCCGGTGCAATGCTCGCCCTTCTGCCGTATAGTGTGCACGCCGCCACCGGGCTGCCGGGTGGCGTACAACCTCCGCAGCCGAATATACCGCCGGACGGGGGCGGTCGGATCGGCGTGATCGCTAACCTGGGAGATAATCATGGGCAAAGAAGATGCGTCACCGGGCGAACTGTCGCAATGGATGCGGAAAGAGCGGGAAACGCTGATCGAGCTCAACAAGATTCTGCGGCAGCACATCGCCGCCAAGCCCGACGTCAACTTGGACGAATGGCTCCGGGGAATGCGGGTCGGTTTCGAGCGTCTGCAGAAGCACCTCGAGCGGCACTTCGCCGCCAAGGAGGCCGACGGCTACCTGGGCATGGTTATCGAGCAACGCCCGACGCTCTCCGGGCAGGTCGAGCAGATGCGCAACGAGCACGACGAGATCCTGCACATGGGCGAGCAGATCCTGCGTGACCTGTCCGAATTGCTGCCCGAGAATCGGCTGCTGCTGGCGGATATCTGCGCCCGGATTCCGCGTTTCATGGCCGTGGTGGCCGACCACGACCAGCGCGAGATCATGATCACGATGTATGTCTTCAGCCAAGACATCGGCGAAACCGGCTAAGCCGCGACTGGAAAAGGGCTGCCAGTTTGACAGCATCGGCCCCCGTGCGGGCACGCCTAGGCGGGCGGAAGTGACCAGGCGGCGTCGACGCACTTCTGCGGAGATCATGTAACCCCCTGATTCATAAGGGGATATGAGCTGGCGCGCAGGTGGCGGGACGAGGCCCGCTGTCGGCACGAGAATTGCCCGACCAGCCACGTGTTTCGAGAGCGGGATTCTAATTGACCTCCGCCTGTTGCTGAGGCAAAATCTAGTTTGGCACGATAGTCGCAAGGAGCTGGGCATGGCGCGGGTTTCGATCCGTCCGTTGGGTGAGAAAGTCTTGGTCAAACGTCTCGAAGCGGAGGAAACAACCGCCGGCGGAATCGTCCTGCCGGATACCGCCAAGGAAAAGCCCAAACGGGGCACCGTCTTGAGCGTGGGTGAGGGCCGACTGCTGGATACCGGCGACCGAAAAGCCCTCCAGGTTAAAGAGGGCGAGCAAGTCCTCTTCAGCAGCTATGCCGGCACCGAAGTTAAGGTCGACGGCGAGGATATGATCATCATGGATGAGACCGACATCCTCGCCGTGCTCGATTAACGTGAGGTGCGAACGTGAGTCCTGAGTTGCGCCGGGCTGTCATGCAGGCCGTCGACCTCGTCAATACCCATTCGGGGCAGACCAGCGTGCATCTGCGTTTTGCCGCCGACCCAGCGGCGATCGATTTCGTCGCCAACTCGGCCCGCATGCAAGGGGGAGAGTTTGAGTTCCAGGCGGGGTTTGAGACTTACACCGGCTCCGTCGAGGAGCTGTCGGACATCAAGACCGAGGTGATCAGGCGCTAGAGGCGGCCCTGGCACCGACACGAGCGACCGCGTGGAACCGTGGCATCCGTTCCCCGCGGTCTTTTGGCAGAGCGCGGACGTCCAAGCCAAATCCAGCCCCTCCCGACCAACGAATAAGCTCGATAACATCTGCCAGTTTGACACCGCCCGGCCCGGCCAACGCCCCGCCGCTTTATCTAGAAGAGTCCGTAAACCCCGTTGATAAACGTACTTAAAAAATCAGCCGCCAATCCCGGGCGACTGGCACGCGGCGTGGATGATTGTTCCTCATCGGTACGCCGCCGGTCTGTGCACCGGTCGGCTTTAGGTTACGAGTGTCTTCAACCTCCAGGCAATCTCAGGTTAGAGTCTCGGTGGACCCCACCGCTCACCCAGCAGGAGACGTCGATGGCAGCCAAACAAATTGCGTATGAGATGGAAGCCCGCGAAGCGCTTCGCCGCGGCGTGCGGCAACTGGCCAAGGCCGTCAAGGTCACGCTCGGCCCGCGCGGCCGCAACGTGGTCCTCGAGAAGTCCTACGGCTCCCCCACCGTCACCAAGGACGGGGTAACGGTTGCCAAGGAGATCGAGCTCGAGGAATCCTACGAGAACATGGGCGCCCAGATGGTCAGGGAGGTCGCCAGCAAGACGTCGAACGTGGCCGGCGACGGCACCACCACCGCGACCATCTATGCCGAGGCGATCTACGACGAGGGGCTTAA
>CAZDTB010000678.1:0-2320 GCA_964508075.1 uncultured Planctomycetales bacterium | reverse complement strand
CGGCTATAGCGAGCCCGCGCCGGATGTCGCCTGGGACTCGAAGGTGTTTCAGGCGCCGAGCGTTGCGCATGAGTGGTCAGGGGACGGCAAGGATACGCCGCGCCGGGCCGGCGTCAGTGCGATCGCGCTCGACGGCAACTGCGCACACGTAGTGCTCGAAGAGCTCAGCCAGCCGCAGTCACCGCCCTCCAGAACCGCGACCGTGAGAGAGCGGCCATCGGGTCCCAGCCCAACGCCCCAGGCAAGACGCCCACAGATTGTACTGCCAACCGGCGCTCCGCCGCCGCAACCGAGGCTGCCGGCGCAAACGGGGCGTGTCCTGACGGAGGCCTGTTGGCCGGTCGAGGCGGGATCCATTGTCGCTACGAGACTGCCGGCGGCCTTGGCGGCGGCGGCCGAGGAGACGGGTGCAACGACGGCCCGCGCGCACCAGGCATTTCTGAGCTTCTCACAATCTGCCCTGCAGGACACGGAGCAGGTGTTGTCGCGACAGGCACGCCTGCTCGAAGCGCTGGCCTCGATTCCGGGGGCAACAACTAACCTCGCTCCCTTACGGTCGCGGTTCTGCCCCACTCTCAGAGGAACCGGTTCTGACAAGTCGGCAATCGACCGGCTCGAAATAAGTCCTACCGCGGAGCTACCCGGGTCGAAGCGTGGTGTAGCAGCGCAGCCGGCGTATCCGCGCGCCATGTGCATGGAGTTCGCAGTCGGGTCGGTCGCGAAGGTGCTCGGACCGGAATTCGCCGAGGTGGATTCGTTCCGCGCCCGCGTGCGCTTGCCCGACGAACCGTTGATGCTCGTCGACCGAATTCTGTCGGTCACGGGCGAGAAACGCTCGCTCACGCGCGGCACGATCGTCACCGAGCACGACGTTCTCCCGGAGGCGTGGTATCTCGACGGCGGGCGGGCGCCGGTCTGCATCACGGTCGAGGCGGGGCAGGCTGATCTGTTCTTATGCAGTTATCTGGGCATTGACCTGGTCGTGAAGGGGGAGCGCACGTATCGGCTGCTGGATGCAACGGTGCACTTCCACCGTGACCTCCCGCGGCCGGGTGAGACGATCCGCTACGAAATCAACATCGACAACTTCGTGCGGCAGGACGAGACGTACCTGTTCTTCTTCCGCTTCGTCGGCACGATCAACGGTGAGCCAGTCCTCACCATGACCGACGGCTGCGCGGGGTTCTTCACGGAAGAGGAGATCGAGAACTCCGGCGGGATTGTCCTGACGCCTGAAGACCAGGCGCCGACGGCCGGTCGGCGAGCCGCCGATTGGCGCGAGTTGGTGCCGATGGCGCGAGAGGCGTACAGCGAAGAGCAACTCGACACGCTGCGCGCCGGCGATCTGGAAGGTTGCTTCGGACCGCTCTTCGCGGGGCTCGGACTTGCTGACCCCCTACGTATCCCCGGCGGCCGGATGCGGCTGGTGCATCGCGTCGTCGAGCTCGACCCGACCGGCGGCCGCTTCGGTCTCGGCCTGATCCGGGCCGAAGCGGACATCCATCCCGACGACTGGTTTTTGACGTGCCATTTCGTCGACGACATGGTCATGCCCGGCACGCTCATGTACGAGTGTTGCGCGCACACGCTGCGGATCCTGCTGCTGCGGATGGGCTGGGTTGGCGAGCAGGCCAACGGGTGCTACGAACCGTGCCCCGACGTGCCAGCCAAACTGAAGTGTCGCGGGCCGGTCACGCCGAAGACCAAGGTCGTCACCTACGAGGTGCAGCTCAAGGAGGTCGGCTACGCGCCCGAGCCCTATGTGATCGCCGACGCGCTGATGTATGCCGACGGCCGGCGGATCGTGCAGTTCACCGACATGTCGATGAGACTCACCGGACTGACCCGCGAGCAGATCGAGGCCACCTGGCGCAACCGAGCGCAGCCGTGTGGCACCGCCTTCCAGCTGGTGGATCAGCCGGGTGGCACCGGCGTCCCGCCGGTGAGTACGGCCGGTGCGGGGCCCGGCCGCTACATGTGTGACATCGGCACCGGCACACCGACCGGCGAGGCGAAGCCCGCGCTGTTCGACACCGACCGGATCGTTGCTTTCGCGACTGGCAGTCCGACGTATGCGTACGGCGAGAAGTACCAGCCATTCGAGCACGATCGGCGGCTGGCACGACTGCCCGCTCCGCCGTATTCGTTCCTGACGCGTGTCACCGAGATTCACGCGAAACAGTGGGAGCTGGAGGCCGGCGGGTGGATCGAGGCGCAGTACGACGTGCCGCCGAACGCCTGGTACTTCCGGGCCAACCGCCAACCCACCATGCCGTACAGCATCGTCCAGGAGATCGGCCTGCAGTCCTGCGGCTGGCTG
>CAZDTB010000677.1:0-2329 GCA_964508075.1 uncultured Planctomycetales bacterium | reverse complement strand
CCTCACCCGCGGCATCAAGGAAAAGAGCGCCAACGCGATCCTGATCAAGCTCAACCAGATTGGAACGTTGACCGAGACGTTCGCCGCCGTTGACCTCGCCACGCGCCACGGCTTGGCCGCCGTCATCAGCCACCGCAGCGGCGAGACCGAGGACACGACCATCGCCGACTTGGCCGTCGCCACCGGCGCCGGCCAGATCAAGACCGGCAGCGCCTCGCGCAGCGACCGCGTCGCCAAGTACAACCGCCTGCTCCGCATCGAGGAAGAGCTCGGCAACGCCGCCGTCTACGGCGCACAGTTCTGGTCAAAATCGTAGCGGCCGGGCCCCATACAAGTAGCGGCCGGGCTCTGTCCCGGCCGAGTCGTAGCGTCGGCCCCCTGCGGCCGACGTAGCGTTGGGACTCCGTGCCCAACGAGTGTAGCGGCCGGGCCCCGCACCGGCCGACATATGGCGTCGTGTTCCCGCGGCCGACGTAGCAATCAGAACCGTGAGCGCAAGCGAGGGGACGCAGCGGTGCGCCTGCAGTAGTCGAGAGGTGGCGCCCTCGCGTGCCCTCCTCCGTTTCGATGTTCAAGCTCCAGCGCAGCAATGTGATGTGCACTGGACTGAGCGTGGGCTGACGGATCGACCACGCCTTGCGCATCGAACATGATGTGCGGCACAGTGGGACAGCGGTGATGATCGCCTTGCAGAGCTTCGCCCCCGAGAAACTGGCGGTCGCCGGAAAAGTCCGCGACGACCGTGGCCGGATCGTGCGCCTGTTCGACCCATTCAGCCCGCACCTGTGGTTCTGCCGACTTGCGTGGCTGGCCGCCGTTCGGCGAGATGTCAAACGCGAGGATGGAATCAAGCGCGGCAAGCTCGTGCGCGTCGTACTTCCGGCCGTTCTCGTCGGGCTGATCTGGATGACGTTCGAGACCAGCCGGATCGCTTGGCAGGATCTGCGTGTGGGCGGCGCACTGGGCTCCGAGGCGATCTGGAAGATCACCTGTCTGCCCGTGGTCTGGCTCGGCTTTGTGGGCATCCTGTGGGGTTTTCGATGTGCGCGGCGCGTACACGTACGCCGCGTGATGTTGCGGCATCAGCGTTGCCTGCATTGCGGCTATAGCCTGCGCGACTTGCCGGCCGACCCGACCGATCGCCTGACGATCTGCCCGGAGTGCGGCTGCGCCTGGCGGCCCGCCGCTCAAATACGGCAACGCCCGGGTGCCCCGCGCTGCTCAAAGAGTTAGCCAGTTCCTGAAGACGAACAACCCAGGCAGTGGCAGACTTTCCTGGGATGTCAGGCAAGCGTGCCGCAGATTTCCAGCCTGGGGGGACTGACCGAAACGTGGCGCGAGCGGTGAATGTCGGCTCGGCGCGCGATGCACTATTACAGCTTAATATGTCCCCGACCCTGGCAGGATGGAGTACGCACGCTGATTCATGACGTGAGCAGCTCTGGCGGAAGCTTTGTCGCCGCGGCTTGGTCCACCAGCCAGATCAGCTCGCCGTCCGTGGGCTTTATCCCCTGTACCGGGCGTTCCGATGCGTCATACGGCTCGCTGAACACCGCCCGCAGCGTCTCCGCCTTACGCGCTCCAGTCACCAGAAACAGAATCCGCCGGGCTGAATTGATGATCGGATACGTCAGCGTTACCCGCTCGACGCCGAGCCGCGGCACGAAGTGCCCCACACACCATCGATCCCGAACGTGGAGCGCCTCGGTATGCGGGAACAGCGACGCCGTGTGGGCATCGTCTCCCATCCCCAGCACAACCAGATCGAAGCGGCCGTCCTGCGGTGCAAGCTGTCTTCGTAGTTCCTGCTCGTATTCCGTCGCCGCCGCGACCGCCCCCAGCTCGGCTCGCATCCGGTGCACGTGCTCCGAAGGCACGGCGACCCGGCTGAGCAGCGCCTCATTCGCCATGCCGTAGTTGCTGTCAGCATGCTCCGGGGGGACACACCGCTCGTCCCCGAAATAGACGTGCACCTTTTCCCAGGCAACCACCCGCTCGGCTTGTGCCGCCAAGAGCGAATACGCCGTGCGGGGCGTCGATCCTCCCGCCAGACACACGTGAAAGCTGTCGCGCGTCTCAATCGCGTCGGCGGCACTTTCGATGAACAGCTCAACCAGTGCCTGCGCGACTGCAGCCGCGTTGGGACAAACCCGGACTCTTCGCTTAGGGATCATGATGCAACGAGGCGCCGTTCACCCACTCGCGTCCCTCATTCCGCATGAACGCATCGGCTCGCTCCGGCCCCCATGCGCCCACCTCATACGTCGGCAAGGGCTCCCCGGTCCGCGCGTTCCACCCCGCGATGATCGGGTCGATCACGCGCCAGGCA
>CAZDTB010000676.1:0-2340 GCA_964508075.1 uncultured Planctomycetales bacterium | reverse complement strand
TTATGCCACAGAAGACGACCTTTATCTACTACCCCTGTGAGAAATGCGGGCTAGTCGGGTTTACCGTGTCGGGGGTACTCGGGATGCTCGCGATGAGTTGGCGGGCGAGAGCGGCAAGAACCCAAGCCATCGCCGCACAGCAGGCAGCCCTGCAAGCCCGAATGCAGGCCCAAGCCGCCGCTCAGCAGGCAACCACGACAGCCCCAGCCTCGGAGGATGCCCCCACGGGTCAACCTCCTAAGGCTCCCTGAGTCGGTGTCATCCGCCCCGTGACGCTGGTGACGCAAGTGACGCTGATTGGGCTACTCTCTCTGTTCAACCAGGAAAAGGAGAGGATAGAGCGAGAGATGCCGCCTGACAGCGTCATTAGCGTCACACCGTCACGCCCATGCTCAGACAAAGCGGTCAGTCAAACAGATCGACCAGAAACTCGGACCGAGGCTCATAGCGACCGCACGAGTTCTCCGTGTACAGCAGCTGCTGGGCAGCATTCAGGTCTTCGTACTCGGACTCTGAGATCGTGTTCTCACCGAAGCACTCGTCCAGAAGGCCGGTCAGGGGGCAGCTCTGAAACACGAATGAGCTGTAGGCGACCATGAGTAGCAGCGTTGCGGTGCGGAATCCCTTGGCACGCATGGCATTTTCCTCCTTGAGCCAACAGGCTAACTTGTCAGAAGCTCCGAGTCCAGCCTGACCCCTTGAGCCGCCCGTAGTCCGGCATCACGCTATCAGCCATACGTTGCCGATAACCCGTCCTGCCCGCCCGCAGCCAACCGCCCTCCCCGACCGGAACGGACGGCTGAAAGCTTGTCGTCCAGCTTGTCGTTTCTGCGTTCACCGCCAGTGCTACCCAGGTCACCGCGAGGCACCAACCACGACCAGATCGTCAGATGCCGACACTTCGGAAACCCCTATAAATACAGCACGAAATACACTTCGTGTCACCTGGAAACACCCCCTGACATCGACATGCACGGAAAGGCGGCGACGGGATTCGAACCCGTGAATGACGGTTTTGCAAACCGTTCCCTTAGACCACTTGGGTACGCCGCCCTGGGCCCGGCGACATTGTCCGGCCTTCGCCCAGCCGGCCTGAGCTGCCAGGCAAGACTAAATTATCCCAACTCCCCGCGATCAAGGCAACCCCGTTTCCCAGTGAGCCCGCCTCCGGTCCGATCCTACTCGCCGACCGTCCACGTGCCATCACCTGGCCTCTCTTTCACCGCCGTCCGCGGCTGGCTTGATCCAGCCCATTACCTGTGGCTATAGTGTCTTCCTTGTGCTGACCCCGCGGGCCTCACCGCTCGCCCGTACCGACCATGCAAACGGGCCCGGTTTGCACGGGCGGCTGCGTTGCCTCGCCACCACGTGTGCTGTTTGCCCTGAGCATGAGGCAGGTTGGAAAGGACCAGTGCGATGACTACACAAACCACCCGCGTGCCGCCGATGACCGGAACGCAACATATCGAGCTCGTCGAGCGCGCCGCCGCCCACAACTACCACCCGCTCCCGGTCGTGGTCGCTAAAGCCGATGGCGTCTGGGTCGAAGATGTTGACGGTCAGCGCTATATGGACATGCTGGCGGCGTACTCGGCGGTCAACTTCGGGCACTGCAACGCGGAGCTCATCGCCGCCGCCAAGCAGCAGCTTGACGAGGTCACGCTCACCTCGCGCGCGTTCCACAACGATCAGCTCGGGCCGATGTGCGGCGAGTTGGCGGAGTTGTGCGGCATGGAGATGGTCCTGCCGATGAACACCGGCGCCGAGGGCGTCGAGACGGCAATCAAGACGGCCCGCAAGTGGGGTTACGAAAAGAAGGGCGTCTCGGCCAACAAAGCCAAGATTATCTGTTGCGAGAACAACTTCCACGGCCGCACCACGACCGTCATCAGCTTCAGCACCGACCCGGTGGCCCGCACCGGCTTCGGCCCGTACACGCCCGGCTTTGAGATCATCCCCTTCGGCAACATTCGCGCGCTGCGCAGCGCGATCGACGACCACACGGTTGGCTTTCTGGTTGAGCCGATCCAGGGCGAGGCCGGGATCATCATGCCGCCCGACGGTTTCCTGAAGCAGGTTCGCAATATCTGCACTGAACGCAACGTGCTCTTCATCGCCGACGAGATTCAGTCCGGCCTGGGCCGCACCGGCTACACGTTCGCCTGCGAGCACGAGGGCGTGCAACCCGACATCTACATCCTGGGCAAGGCGCTCGGCGGCGGGATCATGCCGGTCTCCGCGGTCGTCTCGACACGCGAGATCCTGAGTGTATTCACACCCGGCGTACACGGCAGCACGTTCGGCGGCAACCCGCTCGCCGCCGCCATCGCCCGCAAGGTG
>CAZDTB010000675.1:0-2341 GCA_964508075.1 uncultured Planctomycetales bacterium | reverse complement strand
GCGCACATTATCACCGGCGTGCGATGGATGTGCGGTCGAATCCGGTCGTGGGCCACCCGGATCTCTGCCAGGTCGGGACGAGTTGACATCGGTCTCCCGCCGCGTCTCTACGAAACGTCCAGCACCGGGTCGCCCAGCACGTCCATCCGGGGCGTGACGCCCAGCCCCGGCGCGGTGGAGGCGGACATCCGCCCATTCTTTCGCTGCGGCGCGCCTTCGGCAATACTGACCGTCACGTAGCTGTTGAAGTCGGTTGAGGTGAAGAGCAACTCCGGCGGTGTGCCGTGCGCGAGGTGCGCGATGGCCGCGGTGGTGATGTCGCCACCCCAACTGTCTTCGATCGTCATGGCGATCCCGAGCTCGACGCACAGGTCGCGGACCAGCCTGGCGCGGGTCAGCCCGCCGAACTTGCTGATCTTGATGTTGATCACGTCCATGGCGCGATCGGCATGGGCGCGCAGCAGCATCGGGACGCTGTCGATGATCTCGTCGAGGACGAACGGGTGATCGGTGCGCCGCCGGATCGACAGGCATTCCTCGTACGTTGGGCACGGCTGCTCGATGTAGACGTCGACGTCGCGCACGCCACGGACGACGCGGGCCGCCTCGTGCATCAGCCAGCCGGTGTTCGCGTCGGCGACGAGGATATCACCCGGCTCGAGCTTGGCTGCCACGGCGCGGATGCGTGCGATGTCGGTCTCCGGGTCGCTGCCCGCCTTGAGCTGAAATCGCCGGTAACCTTGCGCGCGATAGCCGGCGACGTTCTCGGCCATCTCCTCGGGCGAGCGTTGTGAGATCGCCCGGTACAGCACAAAATCCTCACCGTAGCGCCCACCGAGCAGCTCGCAGACCGGCTGTCCGGTCAGCTTTCCGAGGATGTCCCAACAGGCGATGTCAACGGCGGACTTGGCGTACGGATGGCCCTTCAAAGCCGCGTCCATCCGACGGGCAATCACGTTCAGTCTCGTCGCGTCCTCACCAAGCAAGTGCGGCGCGATCTCGGCGATTCCGCTCCGGGCGCCGGGGGCGTACGCGGGCAGATACACCGGTCCCAAAGGGCAGACCTCGCCGTAACCTTTGAGCCCGCCTTCCGTCTCGATCTCGACCACGGTGCTGTCGAAGACCGAGACCGACTTGCCGCCGGACCAGTCGTAACTGCCTTCGTGCAGCGGGAGATCGACCTGATAGGCGCGAATTCGTCGTATTCGATTGGACACGGAGCACCTGCGGTTCGAACGAGGTCAGTGTGGCGTCCTCCCCGCCGGACGCAGATCGCCACGCATGGTAGGCAGTGCAACGTTCCAACGCAACGCGCCGATGGACAACCGAGGAAGGCCCCGTCCATAGTCAATCGTCGTGATGCGCTGCCAGTGGGCCGGTGGCTCGAACGGCACGGCTAGAACTCCAGCTCCTGGCCCAGACCCTTGACGCGGGCCACTTCGAGGGCACGCGCGGCGGTGGCTAGGTCCTGAACCGCGTGTCCGACCGACTTGAAAAACGTGATGTCGTCCGGGCCCTGGCGTCCCTGGGCTTTCCCCGCGGCGACCAGACCCAGCTCGATCCAATCCTCGCGGCAAGTACAACCCTCGCGCTCGGCAACTACCAGGTCGCCTGCTTCGGCGACGGCCGCTTCGAGTGAATCGATAAACACGCGCGCCCGCCGGACGGTGGTTGTGTCGACTTCCTGCATTTCCGGCGTGAAACTACCGACGCCGTT
This sequence comes from uncultured Planctomycetales bacterium, assembly GCA_964508075.1. Lineage (GTDB taxonomy): Bacteria > Planctomycetota > Phycisphaerae > UBA1845 > Fen-1342 > JALSRY01. The sequence goes on along the minus strand of CAZDTB010000675.1, from coordinate 624 downwards.
GATGTGGGCGCCCGGCTCGAGCAACGCTCCGTCAAAGACCGGTGTCTTCGAGTTGGTGGCCGTGCAGATTATGTCGACGTCGCGGATCGCGTCGGCCGATGTGGTGACCGCGTCGAGCCGCGCCCGAACCTGTGGTTGCATTTCATCGATGAACCGCCGTACGTCCTCAATGTGTTCGCCGTGCACGCGGATCGACTCAAGCTCGCGTACGCAGTCGATGGCGAGCACCTGCGTGCGCGCCTGCGCCCCGCAGCCGATGATGGCGCCGACCCGCGCATCGGGCCGTGCCAGCAACTCCGTGGCGGCCCCGCTGGCGGCACCCGTGCGCAGCGCGGTCAGGTACGTTCCGTCGCACAGCGCCACCGGTTCACCGGTGTTTGGGTCCATAACCACGAGCAGCGCGTTGACGACCTTCTTACCGAGCTGCCGGTTGTGGTGAAAGACCGAAACGACCTTGGCGGAAATGCCCACTTTCGGCAGGTACGCCCCCATCAGCAGTGTCACGCCGTCGGCCGGCTCGGCGGGCACCACGCTGCGCAGCGGCGCGCAAGCCTGCCCGGTCGAGAGCGCCGCGAAGCCCGACTTGACAGCTTCGACCGCCGCGCGCATCGGCAGGGCGCTGCG
>CAZDTB010000674.1:0-2343 GCA_964508075.1 uncultured Planctomycetales bacterium | reverse complement strand
GAAACTGCGGAGCTGGTTCCCCCAGATTACACCCACAAATTCTGCCGAAGAGCCCTTTTTTTTCAGGCGTTCCTTCAGACGGGACAGGGCATCGTCCTTGTCTTCCTCTTCCTCCTCGCCTTCCTTTTTCTCTTTCTTGTCCTCTTCCTGCTCGTCGCCCTCTTTTTGTCCAGACAGGAAGGCGCCCACGGCGTCGCCGGCGGCGCCGAGCGGGTTTTCGAGCATGTCGCCGGTTTTGGGGACGCCGCCGGGGAGCTGGTCGGCGAGCAGGTCGTCCACGCGGCGGGCCAGCTCGTCCTTGCCGGCATCTACGAGCGCTTGCTTGAACTCGTTGGTCAGGGCCGGGCCGTCGAACACCAGACGCGGCTCGGTCGTGGGGCCGACCAGTCGGAGCGTGGTCTGGACGTTCTCGAGCACGCGGAGCGCCTCGGAAGTGACCTGCGGGTCGAGACCGAACAGGCCGCCGCCGGCGGTGCGGGCCTGCATTCCTTGCGTCTGCACCTGGATGCCCAGGTCAATCGTCTGGCGGGTGGCCGCACCGGAGATGGTGGCGGTCGCGGTCCCGCCTTCGAAGGTCACCGGGTTGTTGGGGTTGAGCTCCGCCTGCAGCTCGCGCAGGTCGACATCGCCGACTGTTCCACTGATCTCAGCACCGCCCTCGGGTCGATCGTAGCGGCAGACGATCTTGAACGACGTCTTCCGTTCCTGGGATTCGAGCGCGATCGTGACGGGCAAGCCCGCGGTGGTCGGTGCATCGCTCAGATTCGTGCACGTGATGTTGCTGTTGCCGATCTGCTCGGCGGGGATCTGAACGTCTTCGAGCAGCGCGCGCTTCACCACCAGCCGCGGCGTCGGCGGTACCGGAGCACGAACGGTGAGGTATTCCAGGTAGTGCTCCGGCACCGGTGCGGCCGCCGGCGGCGCCTCGTCCTCACTTGGAGGCAACCACTCGGCGAGCTTCTCGAACCACCCGCGGGCCTCCTCCATGTTCTTGAAGTACGCCTCGAGTTTGCGCACGTCGGCCATGGTCAGGTCGAACTGCGCTGGATCGAACTGCGGCGTGGGCAGCCGCAACAGCGGCCCGGTGACCCGGCCAGCGGTCTCGCGCGGCTGATCGAATGCGATCCCCGTCAACACAATGTCATCCATTAGCAACCTACCGCGCGAGAGGTCGAACAAGCCGACGTCCGCGGTCAGTTTTTCGACCGCGATGCGGTTATTGGCGGGGTTCTCGCGATCGGTGACCTGCAGGCCGGTGGCCGAGACCTTGCCGGAAAAAGCCGCCAGGTTCAGGCTCGCGAGGTTTACCTCGGCTCCGTTGGCCTTGGTGAGCGACTCGGCCGCGAAATCGGTCAGGCGGTCGCCCTGCACAAAGTACAGACCGACGGCCGAGACGATCAAAACCGCGACGGCGACGGCCACGCCCGCCATCCGAATGATCTTGGGTCGCCGTTTCAGCACGGCACGCACGTCCTTGGTACGCTTGCCGATCAGCAGCCAGTCGAGCAGGCGGATCCAGCGATTGGACTGCCACTTGCGAAACGAATCTGAGTTCTCCTCCAGCTTGAGCCATGCCTGACGAAACGAGCTGACTGAGCGGGCGAGCAGCAGGCCGCCCAAGACGCCGATCACCGGGCCGATGATCAGCGAGCCGGCCACGGAATACCGACCGAAGTCCGTTATGCCTACGATGGGAAGCGCGGCGAAGAAATCGAGCACGGGCGCAAGCGAGCCCTGTGCCCACTTGCCGACGTGGAACAGCACGGGTGCCGCCGCGAAGCAGAGCGCCTTACCGATGGCGGCGAACATCAGAAAGATGCCCACATGCACGTTCAGGATCAGCGCGAGTACGAGCAACACAACGTGAACCCCATACCAGCCGGGTGTCAGGCCGAACCAGAAGCCCAGCGCGACCGAGAGCAGGATCAGGATGGGTGAGACCTCGCCGCGAAAGACGGCGACGAACTTCTTCAGACTTGTCGGAAAAATCATGGCGTTCCTCTCTCTTTCGTCGGACCGCGAGGCGACCGCGGCATGGCGGCTACCCGCTTCAGCTGGCCTGATACATGTACGCGACTCACTTTGACAACACGGGCCGCCGTTAGCGTAATCGTTGAGGCAGGCCGCCGAAAGGGATTAAGGCCGAGCCTGGATTTCTGTCTGGCCGTGGTGCCAGAGCCGCTCGACGAGGGCGTAGCCGGCGGGATCATAGTCCCGCAGCTCGTCGCGCGTGAACGGGAAGAAATCGTTGCGCCCGAAATAGGCTTCGCTCAGTTCGGCGAAGTACTCCTTGGGGTTGGTGAGAGCATAGGCGCGGCGTTTCTCGCCGGCGGGGGCCAGGAT
>CAZDTB010000673.1:322-2350 GCA_964508075.1 uncultured Planctomycetales bacterium | reverse complement strand
CCTCCACGCCGAGGAGATCCTCGAGCGCTATCCCGACCTGCCACGCAAGCAGCGCGAGTCCCGGGTCATCCAGGACGTCGCCCCGGCGATCTTCATCATCGGCATCGGCTCGGTCCTCAAGGACGGCTATCCGCACGAGATGCGGGCGGCCGACTACGACGACTGGGTCACCGAGACGATCGAGAAGAACGGCGAGATGATGCACGGTTTGAACGGCGACATTCTGGTCTGGAACCCGGTCACCAAGCGGCGCCACGAGCTGACCAGCATGGGCATCCGCGTCACCAAGGAGACGCTGAAGATCCAGCTCAAGATGTCCGGGCAGGAAGACTTCCTCAAGTTGCCCTACCACCAGGGGATTCTGAACGACGAGATTCCGTTGAGCATCGGCGGCGGGATCGGGCAGTCACGTACGTATATGTACCTACTGCGGACGGCCCATCTCGGCGAGGTCAGTGTCACCGTCTGGCCGAAGCGGTTGAAGGACATGTGCGCGAAGAAGAACATCCACGTGCTGGAGTAACCGTTGCGGCCGGGCTCTTCCCCGCCCGTAGAGATGGACAACCAAGGGACCGCCTGGCAGCCGTCGGGCGGTCTCTCGCTGTGTGTTGACGGAGCTTTGATCGCCGAGGCCGCGTAGTCCCGCAGGGACGACCCGACCGGCACATACTTGGACACACTCGGCGCGCGAACAAGCGGGGCAACGCTGGTTCGCGGCGCCGCCCCGCTTGTTCTTGCGTGCTGCCACGCGCTGGTGGCTAGTTCGTGGCTTTGACGTTCTCCGCCTTGGGCCCCTTCTCGCCTTGGGTCATGTCGAATTCCACCCGCTGGCCTTCGCTCAGCGTTCGGTGGCCCTCCATGACGATGGCGGTCTGATGAACGAATACGTCCTGGCCGTCATCCGCCTGGATAAAGCCGAACCCCTTCGAGTCGTTGAACCATTTTACTGTGCCGGTAGCCATAACAGATAAACCTTGCTGCGCCGCGGATCGACCCCGGTTGAAACAAACGTTGTTTCTACAAGAATCAGGTAGCTGGGGCGTCTCCGTCCGACCTTTGCACCGGGATTATGGCGGCCGGCGGGAAGTAAGTCAACGCGGCCGGCAGCGATGTTCGCGATCGGGCTGCATTTCGCACGGGAGGTTTCGGCCGGGTGGGGCGCGGGCGGCAATTCTCGAGCGGGTCGCGGGGGGAACATTCTTCCGCGAGCGTCATCGCCTTTTAGCTGTGCGACGTTAACATTCTGCCAGTGCGATCAGGAGACCTGGAATGCACTTCTTGATGTCGGCGGTGGTAGCCATGTTGAGCTTGAGCAGTGGCCAGACCGGGGAAACGACGGGATCGGCCGATTCGCCGGCCGAAGCTGAGCGGGCGAAGCCCGCGACAGGTTTTCTCTACAAGACGATCAAGGTCGCAGGCGAGACGTACGCCTACTGCGTCTATGTGCCGCCGGAGTATACCGACCAGCGGGCTTGGCCGGTGATTCTGTTCCTGCACGGCTCCGGTGAGCGCGGCACCGACGGGCTCCTGCAAACCGACGTCGGCATCGGGCGGGCGATTCGGCGTAACCATAAGCTTTGTCCGGCGATCGTCGTGATGCCGCAATGCCGCGCCGGGAAGTGGTGGGAGGGGGAGATGCTCGAGCTGGCGTTGCGCTGCGTGGAGGCCGCGTCGCAGGAGTATCATTTCGACCCGGATCGCGTGTACCTCACGGGACTCTCGATGGGCGGGGCGGGTGCCTGGCTGCTGGGCAGTCGGATGCCGGAGGCCTTTGCCGCGGTGGTCTCGATCTGCGGTTTCTATGGGCAGCCGAACGTTCCGGCAGCGCCTGAGCCGCTGGCCGACCTCGCCGGCAAGCTTGCCAAGCTGCCGATCTGGTGTTTTCACGGGGATGCCGACCCGGCCGTCCCGGTCGACCGTTCGCGCGAGGTGGTGGCGGCGGTCCAGGCCGCGGGCGGCAGTATCAGATACGACGAGATTCCCGCGGGCAAGCACAACGTTTGGGACCGCGCCTACGGGAACGCCGCG
>CAZDTB010000673.1:0-312 GCA_964508075.1 uncultured Planctomycetales bacterium | reverse complement strand
CGGTGTGGCACTGGCTGCTGGCCCAAAAACGCACGTTGCCGACCGAGGATAAACCCTGACAGACCGGTCGCGGTGGATTTGGATGACATTGGTTGCGGGCCGCCCGTACGCGATTGGCCGAACGCGGGCGAGCGCGGTATTTTAGACAGAACGGCACGCGAGACGCCCGACTCGGAGGTCTGGCGCTACTCATACCTCGCAGGAAGAGCGCAGGGTTATGTTCACCGAATTCCGGAAGCGAATCTTCGAATGCGGGCTACGATGTTCGTTGCCGCTGGTTGTCGGCACGTTGCTTCTGAGCGCCGGCTGCCA
>CAZDTB010000672.1:0-2359 GCA_964508075.1 uncultured Planctomycetales bacterium | reverse complement strand
CCCGCGATCGAAGCCGCCAAAAATGCGAAAAACGATCGGAAGTGTTCAACTTGGGCTAATCTTCCACCGACAGGATCGGCCGCTCGGGCTTGATGCGGTACTTCTCGATCAGCTCGCGCAGCTTGGACTGCTCGGGGTCGATCTCCAGGCTGCGGTGCCACGACTCGATGGCCTCCTCGCGATAAGCGACCTGCTGCGGGTCCTTGAGGTATTGCGTCATGCGGACGACGCCATAGCCGGCGTGCGCCCGGGCGTTCTTGTCGTTCAGCTCGGCCGCGGTCTGGTAACTCTCCAGCGCCTGCTCATAGCGCTGTTCACGCCAATGGCAGTAGCCGAGTCGCTCGTGTGCCACCGACAGGTTGGGGGCCAACCTCAACGCCGCTTCCAGCGTACGCCCGGGGGCCTTGTAGCGCTCCTGGTTCAAGTTCACGGTCGCGAGGTTGACCAGGACGACGGGCTGGTTGGTGTCGCACTCGAGCGAGCGTTTGTAGGCCCGGATGGCTTCGTAGCTGGCGCCGCGCGAGTCGTGGGCGGCACCCAGGTTGCTCCAGGCATAGGCGTTGCCACTGTTGATCGCCAGGGCCGCATCGTATTGCTCGATCGCGCTTTCGAGCTCGCCGTTCTGGTGATAGGCGGTGGCCAGACGGAAGCGCGGCTCGAACTCACGCGGCTCGAGCTTACAGGCCAGCGCGTAGGCCCGGATCGCCTTGGTCAAGTTATCGAGCAGGCGGTACACCTCGCCGAGGTCAAACATCGCGGCAAAGTCGAGCGGATCGATCTGGACCGCGGTCTCGAGCGCGTCGGCCGCCCGGGCGAGTTGCCCGGTCTGCTTATAGGCCTGTCCGAGCTTGCGGTGCCCTTCGGCCAGTTGCGGATCGAGCCGGACAGCCTGCTTGAACTCGGCCAGCGCGAGCTTGAGATCGTTCCCGGCCAGCGCCTCGTCGCCCTTGGCCAGCCGCACGCGGGCGTATTCCTGCTGCCAGGTGCATGCCGTACACCACAGCGGGATACCCACGACCAACCACCTGCAAGCTCGAGGAAGCTGAAGACGTTTCACTGCGCTGCCACCTGTGCCAGGATCCGACAGAGCGCGGGCGAGTCCGTTAGCTAGCCGCCCGTGGTATAAAGGTTCGCTTTCTACTCCTATCGGAGCCGTTACGTCAACGGGTTGAAGACAACCGCCCGTGGACGCCGATGAATGGGGCCATTATCGGAAACCTCCGGCGTTCGAACAGCAAGCCGTCCGAGGGTGGCCTCGCCGATGCCCCGTACCGCGCCTATGGCTGCGTCGGCGGCGTGTCCGGATTCGCGACCGACCAGCGCTCGACGTAGCTCCGGGCCATGTCGCGGACCAATTCGTCCTGATCCTCGGTTGCAATCCGCTGTGCCGTTTCGGCGAAGGCCTTTCCCTGCCGCGCCAGCAGGCGCACCGCCATCATCCGCACGGCCCAATGCGGATGCTCGAGACACTGTCGGGCCGCTTCGACCAGCGTGCGGTCAAGCCCGGCAATTTGCAGGGCGTCGAGCGTTCGCACCCGCGTCTCCCACGACTCGCTCTGCAAAGCGGCCCGCAGGGCCTGTGCGACGCGCTCGGCGGGGATCGGCTGCGGCTTGTATGCCAGCGGCTTGGCTGCCGCCCGCTGCTGCTCGCCGAGCAACTCCGCCATCACTTCCAACGTCTGAAAGCACGCCCGAGGCGAATCGCCTCTGAGCGCGCTGAAACGCGCGTGCCACGCTTCCGGATCAGTATTGGCCGGCAGACGCACGAACGATATCGGCCGCAACGACAAGCCCGTCGCGCTGGGCTGCCACCCGCCGGCGGTCTGCCGCGGATCCAGAATTGCCGAGACGGAAACGCTCTGCAAATGCTGGGGCGTGCGGCGCGAGAGTTTCCGCAGGGGGCCGACGTCGATTGTTCGCCGCACCCGCAGCGTCTGGCCCGGACGGATCACGCGGGCGTGATCGAGGCTGACGGTCAGCAGGTTGGGGTACTCGCGTTTGCGGTCGCCCTCGATCTGAAACGAGAGCAGGAACACGGGGTTGACCATCCAGTCGGGCCCGAACGTGATGGGAAAGCTCCCGCGGTTGGTCAGCGAGAAGTCCGCCCACCAGGGCTCCCCGGGGGCGGGGTTGCGATTCTCGAACTCGATCTCAGCCGAGAGGAAGCGCGTCGGCTGCTTGTGAAATTCGAGCACGGTGCGGTCAAAACCTGCCAGAAGCGTGAGCACTTCCGGAAAGCGATGTGTTGCCGGCTGCGAATCCGGCATCGGCACTCCCAGCTCGTCGAGCAACTCGCGTGCCCGACCGACGGGTGGCAAGTACGCCAATGCGCGCACCACGCGCGTCGGCGCGTCCGCGG
>CAZDTB010000671.1:0-2365 GCA_964508075.1 uncultured Planctomycetales bacterium | reverse complement strand
GGCTAGCAGGTCGTCCCGTAGACGGCCAGCAGGGCGGACAGATCGCCCAGGTCGACATCGCCGTCTCCGTCGAGGTCTCCGTCCTCATACGTTGCACCGCTGGTGACGCCGTAGTGGGCCAGCAGCTGCGAGAGGTCGCCCAGGTCGACGTCGCCGTCGCCGTCGAGATCGCCGGGGCATTGCGGCGCGATGGACACCGCCCAGAGCTCGACGTCGTCGATGTTCCAGCCGGGATAGGTGTTGGTGTCGTCCGTCGCGCCCATCGTCCAGCGGACGTAGACGGTCGCCTGATCATCCGCAACGTCGGAGATGTCGAACGTCATATGCCGCCAGGCGGCATCAGCGACGATGGTCTCGGGGTTGGACCAGATCTCAGCCCAGTTGACACCGTCGTTGGAGACGGCGATCACGGCCGTGTCGAACGGGCTGCGCTCGACGCCCAGCCAGCGCCAGAAGCGCAGCTCGACCTCAACCAGGTTCGTGCAGTTGAGCGCGGTTGTGGTCAGGTGGTGGGCGGGTATGTTGTCGGCGTAGTCGCCCGCCAGATTGTAGCCGCAGACGTTGTTGCCGGTGTGACCGGCGACCGGATCCCCGTTGTGGCTGCCTTCACCGATCGGCTGCCCGAAGGCCCACTGGCCCTGGGTGGTCCAGCCGGGATCGGCATCCATCGGATAGGCATAGCGCAGATGCATCGCGTCGACATCGACGGAGACCAGCCGCAGCGTATCGCCCTCGTGATCGGTGGTGTTCGTGAAGTAGACCGTATCCTCGTGCAACCCGTGGCCGAGCGTGTCGGCGTTCTCGTTGATCGAGACGGTCACCTCGACGAACGACTCGCCCGGGATCGTGCCGGCGGCGTTGGCGATCGAAATCCAGTCTACGCTCTTGGCCACCTCGTACTCGATCGGGTCGGGCCCCAGGTTGGAGAGCGTGTAGGTGATGCTGTCCGGCTCGAAGGGGCCGCCGTCCGGACCGGCGGCGTTGAGGTTGTCGCCCGGAGCGGCGCGCAGGCCGGTCACACCCCTGACCCGCATGGTCGGGTCGCCGAACAGGTTGAGCTCGTAGGTACACCAGCGCATGCAGTCCTCGTTGATGCGGTAGAGGTTGTCCTCCTTGGAGTCCTGGTTGGCCCGGCCGAACTCCGGCATACCTTCGCCGTACACCGCGTCCCAGAGCTCACGGTTGAAGCGCTGCGAGGGCCCGTCGGTGGAGTTGTACTCGCCGAAACCGTAGCGGGCGTTCATGATCACCGCGAATCCACCGTGGTCGGTCTTGATGTTCATGTGCTCGGCCCAGCAGTCGGCGTCGTCGAAGTGCCCGGCCAAGCAGGTCTGCGAGTAGACGAAGCAGTAGTCGTCATTGTCAAGCAGGTTCATGATGTCGCTGCTGTAGAGCTTCATGGCGTAGCCGACGTCCCCATGACCGAGGTGATCGAGGATGTGAACGCCGCCGTTGATCCGCTGCACCAGGTCCGACTGCGACCAGTACCCGTCGCGCTCGTAGAGCCGCTCGACGTCATAGATGTCCGAGGGGATCCCGACCGTGGTGTAGCCGTGCGCGTCGGAGCCGTCGACGAGCTCGTCGAGCGTATTGCCGGCGTACTCCGATTCGCCGCCGAAGCCGAGGTGTTCGCCGACCAGCAGGACGTTCTCGGGCTGCGTATGCTGGTTGTTGAGGTACCAGATGGTCTTGTCGACGAAGCGGGTGGCTTCGGTGGCATTCCCGGCGCAGGCCCGGCCGACGTAGACCTCCGCGACGAGGTCAACGTCGCCGCCGCCCTCCCCGTCGGTCGGCTCGCCCCAGTAGCCGTCACCGTCGTAGTTGTAGGTGCCGTCCAGACAGGCGAAGTAGATGTCGCCCGGCATGTTGTACTCGGTGTAACCCCACGGTCCGGTTTGGACATAGAGATCCTTGGCGGGGATGATGTCGTCGTCGGCACCGATGATCACGTAGTTGATGCCGTCGTTCTCATAGCGCTCGCGGATGTAGTCGCGCACGTCGTCCGGATCGCTGCTCCCGACGTCGGTCGTGGTGTAGATCTCGGTCGACAGACCGTTGGCGTCGTGGTGGTCTTTCAGAGTCTGAAAGCTGCCGGCCAGTGCGGGGGTCGTCAGGATCAGCAGCTCGAAGTTCCGCTCGCCGCGCGGCCCGGCGGCGGCGTAAGTTGCGACGACCTCGGGATTGTCGACCTTGGCGAGAACCTCGTGCTGGTCCTCAGCCAGCCCGCGGAAGAGCGAGTTCGCCTGGTCCGAGCCAACCGTGTCAACCATGACCGCCAGCTCCGGGTAGTAGCAAAGCTCGCCCGACGCGGGAACGTACTGCACCGCGTGCAGCTTCAACGTCAGAATGCGATAGCCGCGGAATC
>CAZDTB010000670.1:0-2370 GCA_964508075.1 uncultured Planctomycetales bacterium | reverse complement strand
ACTCGGGGTGGTCGGCGTAGCGCGGGTCGGCCACGCCGCGCCAGCGGCTGGCCAAGGCCTCATGGTTGCCATCGACACCGGTGTCCAATGTGGCCACGAGGATGTCGGTGCCGGTGAAGCCCAGCGCCCAGACCTCGGGCGCGCGAATGGCGACCAGACCGGGTTCGGGTGTGCGGCCGCCGCCGTCATCACCCGGTTTCCCTTTCGGAGTCCCCTCGACTGGCTCGATCGCCTCGATCGGATAGTCGAGATACACGGTCTCGACGTCGGGGCGGGCGGCGATTTCCTTGATCGCGGCCGGCGAGGCCTCGATTCGCACGCAGTTCGCAATCCAGAACGCCTGGTAGCTCGCAACCGCCCCACCTTGGCTCAGCTCGTCGAGCCGCGCCAGCAGGTCGGTCTGAGTGGCGGCGGCGCGCTGCTGCAAGGCGGTCACCACCACCTCGTGACGGTGGCGGAGCGTTCCGTCGCCGCGCTCGATCTGTTTCTCCAGGGCGGCGAGGTCAACGCGATCGGACAGATAAACGAGTGCCGAGACCGTGTCAGTCTCGCCGGTACGCGCGAGGACGGCCTGCAGGTTCAGTTCGATTTCGCCGGCCTGGGTTGCGCCGGCGAAGCAGCCGACGCACACGGCGAGGGCTGCGATGATGCGTGGTCGTCTCATACCTTTGTGCCTCCTTGGTTGAAGGTAAAAGGGGTCAGGAACCTTGTCTGCCGTTTGTGGACACGTACTCGGACGCACCAGATGACGACGCAAAGGGATTCCTGACCCCTTTTCCACTGTTCCTGTTTTCCTCTCCTGGCGGTTATGGGCACTCCGTCCCGTAGACTCCTAATAGCGCGGACAGATCGGCCAGGTCAACGTCGCCGTCACCATCGATGTCGCCGTCGCCGTAGCTGACGCCGGTCATGCCGTAGTGTGCCAGCAACTGCGACAAGTCGGCCAGATCGATGTCGTTGTCGAGGTCGAAATCGCCGGGGCAGACCGGAATAACCATACCCCAAATCTCGACGTCATCGATGTTCCAGCCGGGATAGGTAACGTCGTCGTCGGTCGGTCCCATCGTCCAGCGGAGATAAACGGTTGGCTGACGATCGGCGATGTCGGAGAGGTTCAGAGTAACCTGGGTCCACTCGTGATCGGCGATTATTCTCGATGAGTTTTCCCACACCGTGGTCCAGCTCGAGCCGTCGGTGGAGACGGCCACGACGGCACGATCGTAGGGCGCCCGCTCAACACCCAGCCAGCGCCAGAAGCGCAGCTGGGTACTCTGAAGGTTGCGGCAGTTGATGGCGGCGGTGGTGAGGGCGTCCTCGGGCAGGTTGTTGGAGTAATCGCCGGCGAGGTTGTAGCCGTAGACAGTGCTGCCAGTGTGGCCGCTGGTGGGGTCGGCGTTATGTGTGCCGCCACCGGTCGGTTGTCCGAAGGCCCACTGGCCCTGGGTGGTCCAGCCGGGGTCGGCGTCGAGGTTGAAGATGGCGCTGGCCTCGGGGGTGGGCAGCAGGACATCGATCGCGATGGTGGCGATGTTGGAATCGCCGCCGTCCGGCGGTTCGCCGCTGTCGTTGGCCTTGAAGGTGAAGGCGTCGGAGCCCATGCACCAGGGGGTGGGAGCATAGCTGACTTCGTTGCCACCGCCGACAAGGGAGTACGGAACGCTACTGATATCCCCTGCGCCGGGATCACTCAAGGTCCCGTTCGTCGGGAGCGAGTCGATGATGTACGTCAACGCGCCCGGCGGGTCCGGCAGTCCGTCGTAGTCACTCGCCTCGAGCGTGACCAGGACGGGCTCGTTCATCGGCGTCTCGTAGTATCCGTCGTCGGCACGCGGGGCGCCGGAGCACAGGCTGAGCGCCAGAAGGACGGATTCGTATGCGTCGATGATCCCCCAGCCATAGGTGTTGTCGTCACCGGCCGTGCCCAGGTCGTACGCCGTCTCCAACAGGATCTGCTTGACCTCCTCGACGGTCAGGTCGGGGCAGGCCTCGCGGATCAACGCCACGGCGCCGTTAACGTGCGGCGATGCCATCGAGGTCCCGCTCCAGCCGGCGGACTGGTATCCGCCGCCGGGGACGGAGGAACGGACCTCGACGCCCGGGGCGACGACCTCGGGCTTGATGGCCATGCTGCCATCCGGCGTGCAGTAGCTCGGCCCGCGGGAGGAGAAGCTGGCGATCGGGTAGCTGGGGTCGTAGCCATCAACCGCGCCAACCGCGAAGCAGCGGTAATCGTCCGTGGCGCGATCGGGCGGGCGCCCGATCGTCTCCGGGCTGGGGCCCTCGTTGCCGGCCGAAAACAGAATCACGATGCCGGCGCTCTCGCAGGCATCCAGGTAGGTCCAGAAGGTCTCGTCGCAGGGCGGGTAGCCG
>CAZDTB010000669.1:0-2385 GCA_964508075.1 uncultured Planctomycetales bacterium | reverse complement strand
TACCCGTATCAGCAACTGTTCCTCAAGGTGTACGAGAACCTGCGCCTGTTACCGGCGTACCCACTACGATGTTAATTCTCCCTCAGCCCATTCCGCCCAGCGCTTTCCTCGTGACTACGACGATGCCGGTCTGCGCCGATGTTGTGCCTCAGAGCGCTGAGGCGCCTCTCTATCTGCCACAATTCACCCAAAGCGCCATGCGGGCCCTCGTGACGGACGACAGAGACTCGCGAGCACCGCGAGCACGACGAAATCCGCCAAATCGGATGATCACGCGCTGTCATGGGTAGAGTCGAGATGTGGCGCGGTGGGTTAGGTGGGGCCTATCTGTTTCCGACCCTTTCGGTTGCCGGTGCCTCAATGTCCCGACCATGCTCCGTTTCCACATCCCGCTCATCAAACCGGACGTGCGGTTTTCCCGCATCCGGCTTTCGGACAAGGACTCATGCCTTCGCCCACGGAAAGCTGCGCGTCAAGCCACTTAACCGGACCAGACCCAGCGTCTGGTACAGGTATTCGTCCGGCCAGCGTGTATAGCCGGCGCTCCGGTGTTTGTGCTTTCGACGCAGCCACTGGCGCAGCCGCTTGCGTGTGTGGACGTCCACAGCCCGATAGGCTTTGCTCACCGGCCCAAGACAGAAATAGTTCGCCCAGCCCACCAGCAGTCGATTGAGATGGGCTACGCGGTCCTGGACCTCCGATAGGCAACACCGTGAGGCCGTCGCCGCGCTGATCGCGGCGCACACCCGCCGGATTCGCTTCTTCGACGGACGCGTCCCAATGTAGGCGCGTCCCGTCTTCGGCGACCAGCAGCGGCCAATGGTGTACCCCAGAAAGTCGAACGTCTCCTCCGGCACGCGGCACAGGTGCGTCTTCTCCGCGTTGACCGTCAACTTCAGGCGCCTCATCATGGCCTGCATGGCGGCCTCGGCCTCGCGGGCCGTGCCGCGACAGCAGATCACGAAGTCGTCGGCGTAGTTGACGATATGCGCATCCAGACGCGCCTCGTGGCCCAGCACCTGCCAGCCCAGCACGAACCGGCGCATGTAGAGGTTGCTCAACAGCGGCGAGATCGGCGCGCCCTGCGGGACGCCCCGGCCCTCGTCCTGGTTGCGGGTCGTCCGATCCGTCCGGCCGCGCTCGTCGGTCTCCTCGACCGGCGCCGTCAGCCAGTCCTTGATCAGACCCAGCACCGCCCCGTCGCTGATGCGTCGAGCCGCCGACTTCATCAGTTCCGCGTGCGGAATGCTGTCGTAGTACCCGCGCAGGTCCGCGTCTACCACCTCCCGATGCCCCGTGTTCACCAGCCGGTGGACCGCCCGAACGGCGTCCAACGCGCTGCGCCCGGGCCGGTAGGCATATTGCTCCGGCGGCAGGTCCGCCTCGAAGATCGGCGTCAGCACCACCACCGTCGCCATCTGGACCACGCGGTCTGTGACGGTCGGGATACCCAGCGGCCGTTGTTTCCCATTCGGCTTGGGGATCCACACCCGCCGTACCGCCTGCGGACGATACGTCTTCCTCCGGAGGCTCTCCGCCAGTTCACCCAGCCACCGGTCCAGCCCGTACGCCTCGATGGCCTCGAACGTCTGCCCGTCCACGCCCGGTGCGCCGCCATTGGCTTTCGAGCACCGGTACGCATACGCCAGCACGTCCGATCGGTACACCTTGTCGTACAGGGAGTAGAACCGATAAGTGGGCGACTCCTTCGCTCGAGCATGCAACGCCGCCTGCAGCGTCCGAACCTTCGCTGGAGGTCGTAGGCTCAATGGCCACTCTCCCGGCTCTCGCCGCGTCTGACGTTGACCTTGAACTGAGGGCCCTTCCCTCCGCCGGCGTTACCCGGTTTCGTCGGTACTACGGCCCTCTCCGCCACCCCGGTAACGGCCCGGCCTGGCCCTCGCGGGCTGCCGGTTGGAGGTCACGCCCCTCCACCGCCGGGGCTTCCCGTGTTGCGTCTGGTCTCCTCATGCCTGCATGTCGCCGCCAATACCCCGGCGGGACCGGCGGAGGGATGCGGTCGCTCGTTCCGGCCCAAGGCCGGCCCCCCGACCGATGGCAGCCTTCCCCGATTGAAAGGCGGGTCGGCTCCCGCATTACAGTTTTCGAGGCCTGCTCGACGTTCGCTCGCGCTACGACCTGCAGACTCGCGGAGTCGCCTCGCGACCCTTTCCACCGTAGGCTTCAGTCGGTTCGTCACCTCCCCTCCTGCTACGGTTGCTACCGGCTGGAGCGACCCAGTTGCCGGGTGGGCTTCTCTCCCACTGAAGACCAGCGCCTTTTCACGGCGCACCTTCAACGGGCTGCTATTCCAGCCTCGTGGCGATCGCGTCCTCATAGCCAGCCGCGCAGCGGAAGAGGCGCTGGCCGAGGAGCATGAGGAGA
>CAZDTB010000668.1:920-2391 GCA_964508075.1 uncultured Planctomycetales bacterium | reverse complement strand
ACGCCATGAATGTCAAAGCACTAATTCCACTGATAGTCGGGCTTGGGATCGCAGGTCTGGCGGCGAAGCTTGGTCTGGATTTCATCAAGAAGGCGGAGGGCAAGCAGACCAAGATGGTCAAGCTCTGGACGCCGTTAGAAGACATCAAGCGGGGGGTCTCGATCAGCGAGACGATGCTGCGGCCGCTGGATTATCCGGCCGAGGCCACGCCGCCGGGAGCCTTGGCAAAGCTCGAGCGGATTGTCGGGCGGGTGCCGCATACCGGGGCGCCGGCGGGGGTGCCGATTCTGGATGCGATGCTGCTGGCGCCGGGGGAGCATGCGGGTGTACGCGTTCCGCCGGGCTTGCGTGCGGTCGCGGTGAAGGTTGATGAGAGCTCGGGAGTGGACAACCACCTGGAGCCGGGCTGTCACGTCGATGTGGTCGGTGTGTTCACCGTTCGCAAGAGCAACCGGACAGACACGATCGCCCGGACGATTCTGGAGGACGTTGAGGTGGCGGCGGTCGGGCAGCGTCTAGCGCCGACGGTCCCGGAGCCAGGTGAAGAGAAAGGCAGGAAGTCCGGCAAGCGTGAGCGCCCGGCGCGCGCGGTGACGCTGCTGGTGAAGCCGGCTCAGGTGCCGACGCTGCACCTGGCGGAGCAGAAGGGCCAGATCAAGCTGAGCATGCGCGGGGCGTTGGATCAGAGTTCCGCGATGCAAGCTGCGCCGGTGGACGAGGACGACCTGCTGGGCATCGAGGGGCCGGAACCAGAGCCGCAGTTGTCGTGGAGCGAGCGACTGAATGAACTGGTGAGCTCGTTCTGGAAGAAGGATGAGCCTCAGCCACAGCCCGAACCAGAGCCCGAGCCGACGCCGGATTTGCAGGGGGAGCCGAAATGGGCCTGGGTGATGGCGATTCAGAACGGCGGTGAGCGCCGCGTGTTGGGCTGGAGGACTCTCGCGGATTTCCAGCCGACGGAGATCTCCTGCTCGGAAGGCCCGAACATCTTCCAGGACGATCCGAAGTACCCGCCGTCCAAGCCGCCGATCACCACGCCACCCGGGGAGTCGAAGTCGCAGCCGGGTTCCGACGGGGAGCCGGAGAGTGAATCGAAAATTGAGTCCGAGCCAGAGGAGCTCTTTGAATGACTTTTCAACAAGAAACCCAAGGAGGACGGCGTTGGGGCGGATGGTTGGTCGCGGCGCTGGGAACGGCAGTAGTGCTCAGTCTACCAGCCAGCGGCCAGGATCAGCCGGCGGCGCCAGCATATCCGGTCCGGATCTCGGTACAAGAAGTGGCGGCGGAAGGGCAATTGATTCACGTGCCGGTGAACAAGTCGGTGCTGGTGGATTTCAGCGTGCCGATCCGCGAGGTGCGTCTGGCCGCGCCGGAGTTCGCGGAGGTCAACGCCCTCACGCCGACGCAGATTATGCTGACGGGCAAGTCGTTCGGGACCACGCAGATGATCGCCTGGGTGGACGGGGACCAG
>CAZDTB010000668.1:0-910 GCA_964508075.1 uncultured Planctomycetales bacterium | reverse complement strand
GGCACGTTTTCGACGTAGCGGTCGATCTGGATCTGGAACGGCTGTTGGCGAGTATTCGGACGGCGGAGCCGCGGGCGCGGGTCAAGGCCCACGCGCTGCTGGACGCGGTGGTGCTGACCGGGCGGGTTCCGGACGCCAGCTCGGCCGAACGCATCATGCAGATCGCGGAGGTATTCTCCCCGCAGGTGATCAACCAGATGCAGGTGGCGGGGACACAGCAGGTGTTACTGCGCTGCACGATCGCGGAGATGAGCCGCAGCGCGGGTCGGCAACTGGGTTTCAACGGGTGGATTGCCGGCGACGACGTGCGCGACATGTTTTTCATCAACAACCTCGACGGGCTCAATCCGGCCAACATCGGGGCGCCGGCCGGCAGCTTGGTGACCGCGGACATCCCGTTTGTGGTTGGCGACGAGGGGATTCCGGTAGCCAGCGGGAGCACGTTGAGTTTTGGCTTCCCCCGGGTGCAGATGCAGGTCTTCGTTCAGGCCCTGCGGGAGAACGGGCTGCTGCGCGTGCTGGCCGAACCGAATCTGGTCGCGGTCAACGGGCAATCAGCCAGCTTCCTGGCCGGCGGAGAGGTGCCGATCCCGATCACCACCGACAACAACATCAAGATCGAATACAAGGAGTTCGGCGTACGGCTGAACTTCACGCCGGCGGTGCTGGCGCAGGATCGGATTCGCTTGCACGTGGCCCCGGAAGTCAGTGAGCCTGATTTCGCGAACTCGGTGACGTTCGGCGGGATTTCGATTCCGGGCTTCGCCACTCGCCGGGTGGAGACGGTGGTGGAGATCGGCTCGGGGCAGACGTTCGCGATCGGCGGGTTGCTGAGCGAGCGGGTGCGGGCGGTGAGCCGCCGGGTACCGGGACTGGGCGACCTGCCGGTGCTGGGCGCGTTGTTCCGCTC
>CAZDTB010000667.1:0-2405 GCA_964508075.1 uncultured Planctomycetales bacterium | reverse complement strand
TCTGCGTGCTCTGCGGTGAATTATCTGCGCTAATCGAACCGCTACTGACAGGCGTCCCCATAGTGGCCCAGCAGCTCCGCCAGATCGGCGATGTCCACGTCGCCGTCACCGTCGATGTCACCATCCTCATACGTGACGCCGCCAACGTCACCGTAGCTCCCCAGGAGCTGGGCCAGGTCGGCGATGTCGACGTCGCCATCGTAGTCCAGATCGCCGGGGATCGGCGGCAAGGGTGGATCGAAGCGCACGCCGTCCAGCCAGAGCGTGAACCCGGCCCCCCACGTGTCGGCGTGGAGCTCGACATAGTTGATCTCCGCGAGCGTGGGCGTGCCGAACGTCCAGCGTTGCCAGGTGGCATCCCCGTCAATCGGGATGACGTATTCGACCCACTGGCCGATGGCCTGATTGAGGATGTCCCAGGTCGGGCGCCATTCAAAGAAACCGTCCTGGTTGCCGAGGTGAATCCAGGGGCTGCCGCTCTGGAAGGCGTCGTTGGGATTGAGGGCGTAGCACCAGAAACGGATGTACTCCACGTCACTGAGGTCCCAGATCGCGAGCTGGTCGCCCGGGTAACGCACATAGTTGTCAAAGCCGCCGGTCGCTTCGATCCGAATCGAGGCCGCGCCCTGCTGGTGGACCTGCGTATCGTCGAACAGCGTCAGGGCGCCGTCCTGAGCCCAGCTCACCCAACTGTCGGCGTTAAGCTCGGCCATGTCCGGCGGAGGGTAGCACTGCAAGCTGCCGCCAAGCGCCAGCTCGCGTTCGAAGACGGCCACGTCGGTCTGCCCGAGCCAATACGCATTGTTGACTTCGGCAATGTCGAGCCAGGCATAATCGACAAAGCCGTTGTGCTCGACTTTGAAGTGCAGCAGGCCGTTCGTACCGACCACCGCGACGTAGCCGAACGGGTTGTCGTGCAGCTCGTCGCCGGCGTAGGTGACCGGGACCATGTTGGGATCGATCGGCACATTAGGCAGGACGTACTCACCATTGGCATCGGTGCTGCCTTGGGCCTTGATCTGGTCGGTGAGCAGCTCGCCCAGGCCGGGACGTTCCGCTTTCTGGTAAACATAGACCGTTGCGTCGTCCAGCGGTTGTCCGTTGTGGCCGAGGAAGCGCATCCGCACCTCGGTCGGGATCTGATACTGGTACTGCCCGTAGTATCCGTGGGCGATGTCGAGCCAGTGGTTCATCGCCAGCGCGCTGTGCTGTGACAGAAACGGGGAGCAGCCGTGCATCAAACCGGCGGGGCCGCTGTAGCCCCTGCTGGAAACGTAATTCCCGCCCGGGGCGAGATCCAGCCGGTAGAGGTCGATCAGCCCGAGCTGGTGACCCATCTCGTGCAGCAAGCCGAAATCAATGTCCTCGCTCGGATCGTAGTAGCCCGACCACCGCAGCGAGCCCTCGCCCGCACCGTAGCGAAACGGAAAGATCGCGAAGTTGATCCGCTCCACGTCCGGGTCCGGAGCGTCGTCGTCCAGAACCTCCAGAATGCCGAAACGCACCCGCTTCTGACAGTCCGCGGCGGCGAACATCTCGTCGAACCGGGTCATGTGGCGATTGAGCCAGTCGATGAAGTCGTCCGTGGCAGCGTCCGGGTAGCCCGCCGTCTCTTCGCGAAACTCCTCGATCCGCGAGCGGTCGATATAGCTCAGAAACGCAACCGACTTCGCGTCCACCGTCAGCGCGTTGTTCTCCGGGCGCGCGTCGACCACGTCGATGGCAAAGCCGACGTCGTGCGACTCGCCATCCCATGACAGAACGTATGAGAACGCGACCACGTCATCCGGCTGCAACGACACGCTCTGCGTCGGCGTATCGACCACCCCCCCGTCAACCGTCCACACGCCCGCCAGCGCGCCGCTCCAGAGGTTCGTGCCGCGATTGCGAACCGTGGCCGTGTAGGTCACCGGGTCGTCGATCTCCGGCCAGCGCTGTGTCGAGGCGTCCTGACCGCCGCCCAGACTCGTCGCCGCAGTGAAGATGTACGGCCCGAAGCCCGACGGCTCGGTCACCTCATAATACGTGTAGATCGGCCAGTAGCGCGGATAGCGCGGCGTGCGCGCGATGCACACGATCTGCAAGTCGGTCTCGTCGCGCGGCGTGCGCGGGCCTTGGTGTCGCCCGCCTCGGCCTTGGCTTGAAGCGCTGCGCCCAACTCGAAGCGGGCGAAGAGCCACTCCGGCGAACGGTCCTCGCCGTCTTTGGCCGTGTCCAGCCAGCCCGTCAGGTTGGCAATCGCCTCATCCAGCTTGCCTTGCGCGATCAGGCACTGGGCTTGATAGCCGTACGCCGTGGCGATCAGCTTGCGAAACTCCGGCGGCACGCTCGACTGCGAGACGACTTCTTCATAGCTACCCAGCGCACGCTGATAATCTCCGACAGCCTGGTAGCAGCGGCCCTCG
>CAZDTB010000666.1:0-2410 GCA_964508075.1 uncultured Planctomycetales bacterium | reverse complement strand
GATGCCGAGATCCAGGCTGAGATGGCAGGCAATCTGTGCCGCTGCGGGACACACGATCGGGTTCTCAGGGCAATCAGACGTGTGGCCGGACGGCCGGCAGGATCCCCGCCGTACCGGCAAGAGGCTGGGAGAGAGCGGGATTCGGAGCCGGGCTGGACCGTTGGCTGGTCTCAGCTCAAAGGGGGAATGGACGCCGCTGAAGTCCTGTCGCTGCTGGAGGAGCCCAAGCACATCAAGGTGACCAAGGTCAACACGACCTGGTACTACTCCGACCGCCGGAGCGAAGGGCCGCACGTTGTGTTCGACACGCGGCAGATGCGGGTCGAGCGTTGGCGGGCACCCCAAAGTCGCTGATGCGGTCTCGGCGCAGTGTGATCTCGGCCAGGCAGAAGAAACTCGCCCATCGCGAAAGAGCACGAAGGCTCTATGAAGTCCAGGATACCATAGCCTGTATCTGGATGTGAGAAGGAGAATCGAGCCAATGACGAACCCGCTATCGGCTGACGTACTTCGCTGGCGCTGTGATGCAACCGAGTTGGGCTTTGAAACGACCAACGACGTGAAGCCGCTCGTCGGCGTCGTTGGACAGGATGACGCGGTCGAGGCTCTGCGTTTTGGCCTGGAGACTGACGCCCCAGGGCAGAACATCTTCGTGCGTGGACTGAGCGGCACCGGTCGCATGACGCTGATTCAGAAGCTGCTTGAAGATATACGACCGAGCTGCGCCCTGACGCGTGACCGCTGTTATGTACACAACTTCAGCCACCCCGATCGGCCTCGGCTTATCACGCTTCCTGCCGGCAAAGGGCAGGAGTTCCGCCGACGCGTAGAGAAGTTCTCGGGCTTTATTCGCGAGCACCTGGGACCCGCGTTGTCGTCTGAGGCCCTGAAGGCACGGCGAGCGGCCATTGAGAAGGCGGCCGAGCAGGAGTTTCAGAGTGTCATGGAGCCGTTCAACAAGGCCCTCAACGCCGCCGGACTGGCGTTGGTGTCCCGGCAAGTCGGTCCTATCACACAGACGGCGATACTCCCGATGGTCGACGGCAAGCCAGTCCCTCCGGAGGAATTCGACCGGTTGATCGCCCAGGGAAAGGTGAGCCAGGAGCAGCAGGCTGAACTGCAACAGAAGCACGCGGAGTTTGAGAAGCAGCTTGCGGAGATTAGCGAGAAATCCAGCGAGATTCGACGCAAGCATGACCAAGCGCTACAGGAATTGCTGGAGGACAACGCGCGGACACTGCTCAGCAAGTTCACGACGCCAATCGAGAAGGACTTTCCGCAGGCCAGCGTGCGGCAGTACATGAGCGAAATCGTGGACGACGTGCTTTCGAATCGACTTCCTGGCCTCGGCAAAGAAGACGATACGGCCGACAGCTTGTATCGGGTCAACGTGGTTCTGGAGCATCGACAGGATTCGGCGTGCCCGATCATCGTCGAGAACACGCCGATGATGCGGAAGTTACTGGGCACGATCGACTACGAGTTTTCCCGCGACGGTGACGCACGCGCCACGCACATGGGGATCGCCGCCGGATCGTTGCTGCGGGCAGACGGCGGATACTTGATCGTCGAGGCGCGCGACCTGCTGTCCGAGCCCGGTGGCTGGAAAGTCCTGGTACGGACGCTGCGAACGGGTCAGCTCGAGATCATTCCGCCCGAACTCGCCTTCCCCTGGTCCGGGCCGTCGCTGAAGCCGGAACCGATCGATGTCAACGTCAAGGTCATTCTGCTGGGCGACGCGGACATGTACTATCTGTTGGATGCGTGTGATCCGGACTTCCCGCAGCTATTCAAGGTCCTGGCGGATTTCGACACGACCATCACGCGCGACAAACGGGGCTTGGAGCATTACGCCGGCGTGCTGGCCCGGATCATACGCGACGAGAAGCTGCTTCCGTTTGATCGTACAGGCGTTATGGCGCTGGTTGAGCACGGCGCCCGCATCGCGGCCCGCAAGGGGAAGCTCACCGCACGCTTCGGACGGCTGGCTGACGTCGCGCGCGAGGCGAGCTTTGTCGCGCGCAAAGCCGGCCAGTCTCTGGCAAGCTGCGACGATGTTCGAGAGGCCGTCCGCCGTACGAAGCGCCGGGCCGACCTGCCGGCACGGCGTTTCCGCGAGCTCGTGGCCGACGGAACGATTCGAGTCCAGACCAGCGGTTCGGTCGTTGGACAGGTAAACGGCCTCGCGGTACTGCAAGCGGGCCAACTCATGTACGGCTTCCCGGCGCGCATTACGGCCACGATTGGCCCTGGCAGTGCAGGGGTAATCAATATCGAACGCGAGGCAGCGTTGAGTGGGGCCATTCACACGAAGGGGTTCTACATCCTTGGCGGTCTGCTGCGCTGGCTGCTGCGGACCGACCATCCTCTGGCGTTCAACGCGTCCATCGCTTTCGAGCAAAGTTATGGC
>CAZDTB010000665.1:0-2417 GCA_964508075.1 uncultured Planctomycetales bacterium | reverse complement strand
CAAGGTCCTCGGCCTCCAGCCAGCGATCGTTATTCATGTCTCCGCGGCAGTGGGTGATCTCCCAGATGTGCATCGTGGGCGTGTTCTCATCGTAGACGTCGTAGCCGATTGTGATCGTCGCGTTCGGGTCCCAGTCATCTCCGTCATCCCAGCCGTCGTAGTCGATGGCGATCGCGGCGCCGTACTGCATGGCGCCCACCTGGATCTCATGTCCCACTTGACCGTTGTGCAGCGAACCGTGGATGTGGATTCGGCCGCCATTCATCGTGGAACCCAGCGCCCCGATGTAACCGTAGAAGTCGCCAAGCACTTCCAGCGTTCCCGACAGATCATGGATCACAGTCACGGTGCCAGTCGAAGCCACCTGTCCGCTTACCGTGACACAGCCGGACGGCCGCAGGAATCCAAGGCCTATTGTGCCATACAAGCTGCCCCCCACGCTGATCTCGCCATGAAGATGCACCACGTCGATCGGCGTGTCCCCGTCACCCGGTGTGACGTCCCCATCAACCCGTATGGTCGCGCCCGCCTTGAGTGCAGAAGCGCACTTGACCTCGCCCGCCCCCCCGAGGTCCCCGCGCGTGTAGATCACCGGTTCGCAGTCTTCGCTCGGCCAAACGTCCCCCGTAACATCGACGTCCCAGCGGAAGTCGGTCGGCACGTCCCCAGCGGTTGCCGCGGTACCCGTGAGGATGCGGGCGACGGTGGCCTCAGATTCCTGGCCCATCTCACCGTAAATGGCAATCGTGCCGGCTGCTTCGCCGGCGTTTGTCGCGAAGATCCAGCCCTGCTTAAACCAGTGCCTGATGATTAGCAGACAAAGGTCTGTGGACCCGTGCTCGAAGTAGAGGCCCCCGTACGGCATGTCGGGATCACCGGTCGGGCCGGCGTCGATGGTGCCGATCCACAGCAGTCCTTCATAGGGCGCGCGAAACCGCACAACCCCTCTGAGTGTGTCGTAGATGAAGATGTCACCGTCGATAGTGCCTTCCTGTGGCCCAAACGTCAACCAGCCGTCGGGGCCGCCCGAGAGCTCCATGTTGTTGCATTCGAAGCTGCCCAGTGTCCCGATGCACACGTGATTGTCGCCGCTGTCGAGTACGTCGCCGTCGATGCTTGCGGCGCCCCTTCCGGCGATGTCGATGCTGCCGGAAACGTCGCCACGGACATAGGCTGTGCCCCAACCCCCCACATCGACCGTGCCCGAGAGGTCGCCCCAGATGTCGACTGGCAGGAGATCTCCGTCGACCACGATGTCTCCGGCGCAACTGCTGAAGAACAACAAGCCATGCACATCGCCCGCGATGTGGATGTAGGCCGGCGAGGGGCTGGCCCATTCCTGGATCCGCAGTCTGTCCACGGAACCGGCGACGTCGATCGAGCCGTCGAGCACGTCGATGTAAACCGTCTTGCCCGGCTCGCTGAGCAGGCCGGCGACCTTGACGCCGGTGACAGTCGACGTCCCGCCGGCGTATTGCAGGTTGCCTTCGTTCCAGTCGAGCGCGCCCGGGCCGCCATACTCTTCCTGGATCAGCAGTGTGAAGTCGCCGGTGGCGGTGGGGGCGACGCTGATGTTGTCGATCACGCCGGTGCCGGGCTCCTCGCTGCCGTCATGGACCCAGAACTTGTAATTGAGGCCGTTGCCGTGGAGGATCGTCAGGATGTTCGTTTCCTGCTGCCAGTCAAACTCGGTTCCCTGCGTGCCATCGCCCCACGACTCCAGCTCATCCGCAGATACGAACGCGACACACAAGACGACCGTAAGGGTCGCAGTGTATTTGAGAAGCATCGTGTTACTCCCTTTGTTAGAAAGCCCTTTTTTTGATGAACACAAAGGTCCCACCCACGCCCAACAGAACTCCGGGTGTTGGTTCTGGAACCACGCCGAATTGGAAGTAGTCCCAACGAGATAGCGAGGCAGCGCCCTGCACTCCGTCACCCCAGGCGACCTTCGAGGCGGTGATCACGTGGACGAAGTCGCCCGATAGCGCGACGGCGTCGTCGATGCTAAGCTCGAAGGTCCGCATGTCCCAGGACCGCAGCTCGAACAGATGAAACGCACCCTGCTCAAACGGCGCGCTCTCGCTGAGGTCGAACGAGTTGAATATGCGCGACTCCGACAAGCGGAAGGCGACGGCCCACGATTCATCAGAGAAGACCGCCGCGATCGCGTCCGAATGCCCCTCCGTCACTTCGTCGACCTTCAGTCGCCAGCGCATGAGGAAAAGCTCGCCAGGTTCCGGGTCTACCGAACGCAACATCGAGTAGGAGTCGGCGATCATGATGTCTTGACGTCCATCGAGCACGAGCGCCCCGTCTTCGATCGAGCGTTCGGCGCCGCCGGCGCTTGTTGTGCGCGTCCAGCCTTCGTTCTCTGGGAAGTCATTGCCCTCGTACGCGATCCAGTATTGCTCGGC
>CAZDTB010000664.1:0-2423 GCA_964508075.1 uncultured Planctomycetales bacterium | reverse complement strand
CGCGAACGTAGACGGCTTCGTACTCTTTCCGTCCGTTATCGTACCAGCGCGTGTATGTGCCGTCGTTAACGAGCGCGCCATCGGGGCTCCGCAGGACCTGTCTGTGCAGGCGCGGCTTTCCGTCGGGCCAGAACTCCTCGACAATCTCCTGTGGCTCCTCGGCCTGGTCAGCCGGTTGATCCAGCGGCGCCGTCCGCACCCCCGGTCGGCAACCTGCCGGTAGAGCGAGCAGGAAGACAGAGATCATCGAGACGAGCGAAGTCTTGCCGAGCATCGTTTTGCTTCCTTTGCGTAGCAACCGGCGGTAACGTTTGCGGTCACCTGCCGGCACGTCATGATAACGGTTGCCCGCGTGCGAGCCAGGGGGACGGTCGCCGCGGCTTTCGCCCGGGACGGCTCGCATTTTGGCTGGCGCCCAGACCCATCCGCGAGTATAATGGAAACCTGTGCAGCGCGTCTCCCGGCGGAGCTGGTAAGTGGATACGTGGAAGGAATTTGAACAGAACATCATCACGCACAGTGCCGCGCATCACCTGATGGCGATCGACGACCTGGTGAGCAAGCTGGGGTACGCGCGGGTCTCCGACATCGCTCGGCGGCTGAACATCACGCGTGGGAGCGTCTCGATCTCCCTCAAGCCGATGAAGGAGGCCGGACTGATCCTGCAGGACGAGAACCGCCACCTGCGCCTCTCCGAAAAGGGCCAGCGGCTGGTCGACGGCGTCAAGAGCAAGCGGGTCCTCATCCGGCGGCTGTTTTCGGAGTTGCTCGGCCTCGACGAGCAGCAGGCCGAAATCGATGCCTGCAAGATGGAACATCTGATCAGTAACGAGACCGCCCGGCGGCTGGTCGCGTTTTTCCGCTTCATCGACTCAGCAGAGCAGCCGGCGCATGACTTCCTGTCAACCTGGCACGCCCGCGGTCGGCACGACCAGGCCGAGGTCTGTTCGACCGGCGGGGACGAGCCCTCGGTCGACAACCCGGCGGAGTCCTGAGGTTGCGTCCGGCTGCCGTGCCGGACAGGCAAAACGGAGAATTCTGTGA
This sequence comes from uncultured Planctomycetales bacterium, assembly GCA_964508075.1. Taxonomy (GTDB): domain Bacteria; phylum Planctomycetota; class Phycisphaerae; order UBA1845; family Fen-1342; genus JALSRY01. The sequence goes on along the minus strand of CAZDTB010000664.1, from coordinate 1,379 downwards.
GCAAGCTGAGCACCGCGGAGATCGTCCAGGAACTCAACCACGCCTTCGCTGAGGAAGTCGAGGCCGCCACCCGCTACCTGCACCTGCGCAGCGCGGTGCGCGGGCTGGACCGCGTGATCGTCGAACACGTGCTGAAGGACGCATTTCACGAGACGATCGAGCACGCCGAGAACATCGCGCAGAGGATCCGCTCGCTGGGACACGTGCCGAAGCTGGACATCTGCGTGAGCTGCCCGAACGAACCACTCAGCGGCCGCGAAGCCCTGCGCCAGGCGCTGATCTTCGAAGAGGCGGCCCTGGAGTGCTACCAGGACCTGCTCAAGAAGGTCGAGGGGGACGTTCCGCTCGAAGAGTTTATCCGGGCGCAGATCGCGCTCGAATATCAGCATGTCGCGCAGCTCAAGGAGCTGCTGGCCGAGTAGCGCGCCGGCGAGCGCCGTTGCGGGCCATTGGTGCATCCTCCACGCCCGACTACCATGTGAACTGCCTCGGCACGCCGCGGGCGTCGCGAGTCTCGAAAACGACAGGCACGGGCGAATCATGCCGGACAAGCCGAGAATCACGCGACGAACGTTCCTGCGGCGAGCCGGTCTGGCTGCCGCCGCGGCGCCGCTGATCCTCCCGCGCAGCTCGCTCGGGAACACGGTTCGGGCGGCACCGTCGGAACGAATCGGCTTGGGCATCATCGGTCTGAAGAAGATGGGGCGCGCCCACGTCGGCAGCCTGCTCGGCTTTCGCGAAGTGCAGATCATCGCGGTCTGCGATGTTGACACCAAGGCACGCGAGGAGGCCCGGCAGCGCGTCGACGAGCATTACTCCGCCCAGCAAGCCGGCGGCCGCTACGCCGGTTGCGCAGCGTACAACAAGTACGAGCAGTTGCTGGCCCGCGATGACATCGACGCGGTCGTCATCGCGACGCCCGAGCACTGGCACGCGCTTATGGCGGTTGCCGCCGCTCGCGCAGGCAAGGACGTCTACTGCGAGAAGCCGCTGGCGCTCACCGTTCGCGAGGCCCGCGCGATGGTCGCCGCCGTCCGGCGCTACAACATCGTCTTTCAAACCGGCAGCCAGCAGCGCTCGAGCGGGAACTTTCGCTTCGCCTGCGAGCTGGTGCGCAGCGGCTATATCGGCGAGGTAAAGGAGGTGCACGTCGGGATCGGTCCGCCGTCCGGCGTGGTGTGTCTGCCTGAGCAGCCGATCCCCGAGGGTTTCGACTACGAGCGCTGGCTCGGCCCGGCACCCTGGGCCCCGTACCACGTCACGCGCTGCGGCTCGTACTACGACGACGGCTGGCGGCGCATCCGCGACTACTCCGGCGGGAAAATGACCGACTGGGGCGCCCATCACTTCGACATTGCCCAGTGGGGGCTCGGCATGGA
>CAZDTB010000663.1:0-2432 GCA_964508075.1 uncultured Planctomycetales bacterium | reverse complement strand
CAACGCACCTTTTATTTAATACAGCATAGCGGCTTTTAAGCGGTGGAAGTAGCTCAGTTGGTTAGAGCACCAGGTTGTGGTCCTGGGGGTCGCGGGTTCGAATCCCGTCACTCACCCTTACGACATGGCGATCGGCCGACCCGACGCGGTTGGCCGCTTCTCGTCGGAGACGTCGCCGGTGTCGACGCTTGTGCCATAGCGCTCGTAGCTCAGCTGGATAGAGCACCGGATTTCTAATCCGGCGGTCGCAGGTTCGAATCCTGCCGGGCGCGTTGCTGGTAAGTATCGAAACTGGCGCTACTTACGAGTGGCGCTCGTTTTTCTTTGCGCGCGGTTCACCGCCCAACGTGTCAGGAACGTGCCCGCATGGTCCTCGCACGCTACGCTTCGCACGGTTACAGCCTCGCTGCCAACGTCAGCGGACGCTGTCCGGAATACGGTACGCCGGTCAAGCGCAAGGACGAAGCAGTATGAGACGCCGCTCGCGGACACGATGCGTGCTCAAGTGGGCCGGCACGCTGTTCTGCCTGCTTATCATCGGACTGTGGCTCGCGTCCGGCTGGTACAGGCCATACTGCACGGTCTACTTTCGCGATGGCCAACATGAGTTATACTTGAGCCTGCTGCACGGCCACATCCACGCGTACCACGCGGTCCTGAGCCCCCCGTGGTTGCCGAACTGGGCTCGGCGATCGCACTGCGGCCTGCGTCCGGGCGGAGCTAACCCCAGGTTCTGGGATTCCCCGGCACTGTCGTGGCGGAGTTCGAGTACCCGACGCGGGTATCACAGACAGCTGAACGGTCCGATTTGGCTACCACTGCTAATCGTCGCAATCCCAACCGGCTTCCTCTGGTGGGTCGTCGATCGGCCGTATCCGAAGGGGCACTGTCAGAACTGCGGGTACAATCTCACCGGCAACGTCAGCGGGCGCTGCCCGGAGTGCGGCACGGCGGTCGGTGACGACAAGGCAACCGATGCCGACGCGTAAGACGGCGGTGGTCGAGCCTGCAATTCCCGAGCGGTTCGCCCTATCCGTGACGACGACGTGACGCAACCCTCCATTAAGATCTGCGTGGCGGCGCTCGGTTCGCTTGAGGTTCGATGGACCGAGAACCCCGCCTCGACCCCCGGCACGGACGATTCCCCGATTCCGGCTTGGCGTTCAGCCCCCTTTCCCGCTTAAATATCCACATGACCCGAGACCCCAGCGACATCGTCCTCTCCGTTCGAGACGTCGTCGTCCGCTTCGACAAGCCCGACGGCTCCGGCGCCATCACCGTTCTCAACGGCGTCAGCTTCGACGTCATCCGCGGTGAGACGCTCGTTATCATGGGCGGGTCCGGCTGCGGAAAGAGCACGCTGCTCAACTGCCTGATCGGCGAGATCGAGCCCGCCGAGGGGCAGATCATCTACCGCTTTCCCGACCTCGGCGAAGTGGACCTGGCCCACGCCACCGCCGCCACCGCCGACAACCTCCGCAAACGTTTCGGCATTCTGTTTCAGTCCGGGGCCCTGTTCAGCTCGATGTCCGTCGCCGAGAACGTCGCCCTGCCGCTCCAGGAACATTCCCACGTCGACAAGGAGGTCATCGACATCGTCGTGGCGATGAAGCTCCAGCAGGTCCACATGCTCGAGCACCGCGACAAACGTCCGGCGCAGCTCTCCGGCGGCCAGAAAAAACGCGCCGGGCTGGCCCGGGCCACGGCGCTCGATCCAGAAATCCTCTACTACGACGAGCCCAGTGCCGGGCTCGACCCAGTCACCTCCTCCGCGATCGACCAGTTGATGATGGACCTCTCGCAGAAGCTCGACGTCACCAGTATCGTGGTGACACACGATATGGACTCGGCCTTCCACATCGCCGACCGCATGGTCATGCTCGACCAGGGCCGCATCATGCGGGTGGGCACGCGCAAGCAATTCGACGAACTCCGCTTCGCGAACCCGAAGCTGCTCGAAGACCGCGACGTCCAACTGATCTACCAATTCCTCAACGGGGCCCCCACCGGCCCGCTGACCGACGCCGATGGCACCAGCCTGTACGAGAAGGTGCTTACGGAGGGATAGAGGTCGCACCACCGCCAACCTCGGCCTCCAAGCGGTGTCCAGCCTCTCGGCAGTGATGCGTGACAGGTGATGTCTCGTTAGCATGTCGTCGGTTGGGAGATCTCGCAATGCTGGCACATCAGCGACGCTTCTGGATGCTCTGTTTATTCACGCCCGCGAGCTGCTTTCTGCTGGGCTGTACCGGGCCGATGTACAGCACCGTCGTCAAACCCGTTCCCAAGCTCAGCCTGCTATCCCCGGAACTCAAGAACCTGAGCGATGACGTCATCGAGACCTACCTCACCGCGGACGTTCGCCCGGTCTTTCCCAGCGTGCTGGCCGTGGCCAAGGTCACTGTCGGCCGCCGCCACGCTCTCGAACTCGA
>CAZDTB010000662.1:0-2437 GCA_964508075.1 uncultured Planctomycetales bacterium | reverse complement strand
CCCCGCTCACGACCCCGCGAACCGCTCACGGTGCGTCATCTTTTCTGACCGCGCTTATTGCCACTTGCAGTCAAGCACCGCCCGTGGCCGGAATTCATAACCCTGCATCCCAACGCCACTTACGCCCTTTCCCTCCCCGCAGGCCCCGAGACGAAGTTGCGTTTTTTTCCGTGTCACCTATTCTGCAGTTGGTCAGTTAAGCCAGTGGCCGGAGCGGAGCCCGGGCGTTCCGTCGGGAGCCGTCCTACTCCGGCTTTTTGACGACAATCGTATCGTTCTGTCCGCCGAAGCCGAAGCTGTTGGAGAGGCAGATCTTGAGGTCGGCCTTCCTCGCCTCGTTGGGGACGTAGTCGAGGTCGCAATTGGGGTCGGGATGTTGGTAATTGGCGGTCGGCGGGATGATCCCGTCGCGCATCGCCAGCACGCAGGTGATCAGCTCGACGGCCCCCGCGCCGGCGATCAGGTGGCCGAGCATGCCCTTGATGCTGCTGATCGGGGTGTGCAGGGCGTGTTCGCCGAAGACCTTGCGGATCGCCAGCGTCTCGATCTTGTCGTTCTCGACGGTGCTGGTGCCGTGAGCAGAGATGTAGTCGATGTCGGCGGGTGCGAGGCCGGCGTCGTCGAGGGCGGCCCGCATCGCCGCCGCCGGACCGCGACCTTCCTCATGCATGTCGGTGACGCGGAAGGCATCGGCGGTTGAGCCGAAGCCGATGATCTCGGCGTGGATGTTTGCGCCGCGCCGGCGGGCGTGCTGGTACTCCTCGAGGATCAAGATGCCGGAGCCTTCGCCGAGTACGAAACCGTCGCGCGTGCGGTCGAAGGGCCGTGACGAGGTTTTGTGATCGTCGTTGCGGGTCGACAGCGCGGTGAGTCGGTTGAAGCCGGTCATGCCGAGCTGGTGGATCATGCTGTGGGCGCCGCCCGAGATCATGATGTCGGCGTCGCCCCGGCGGATGAGCATGGAGGCCTCGCCGAGGGCTTGCGTGCTGGCGGCGCAGGCGGTGAGCGTGTTGAAGTTGGGGCCCTGGGCGTTGAAGCGGCAGGCGAGGTGGCCGGCGGCGCAGTTGGGGTCCTGCTCGAATTCGCGGACGGCGTCGAGGCGTTCGTGGGCAACCTCGGCCCACCTGAGAGAGTCTAGCTCGCGACGATCGGGATCCCAGCCGGTGATGGCAGCAGCAACAAAATTGTCAAAGTCGATCGGTCCTTCACCGCCGCCGAGGTAGACGCCGACCATCTCAGGGGTGATGCCGCCGGTGCCGTTGAGGCCGGCGTGGTTCCAGGCCACTTCGGCGGCCGCGAGGGCGAAGCGGGCTTGTCGGCTGGCGGTTTTGTGGCGTTCGTAATGCTCGCCCAGAAAGGTCTTGAGGTCGAATTGCTTGACCTCGGCGGCGAACTGGCTGGGGTAGGTGCGGGCGTCAAAGATGGTGATGGGCGCCATGGCGGTTTCGCCCGCGAGGAGACGTTGCCACACGTGCTCGAGGTCATGGCCGAGCGGGGTGACCCAACCCATTCCAGTTATTGCGACACGTCGGTTCATGGTCGTCTCTTTCCACCAGACGCCGCTGTGCTACGCGCGGTAACGTTTGACAATCAGGCTCGCGTTTTGGCCGCCGCCCAGAGCGTAGGCGTTACACAGGGCGACGTTTACGTTGGCGTCGACGGGGTCCTTCGTAATCAGTTTCAGGCCGAAGCCGGGGTCGGGGGCGTCGCCGTTGACCATCGGCGGGATGGTGGCGTGGTAGATTGCCAAGACGGCGGCGATCAGGTCGATCGCGCCGCTGCCGGCCCCGTTGTTGCCGAGCCCGCCCTTGATCGCGAGCGTCGGGACCTCGCCGGTGCGCTGGCCGAGTATCGTGTTGATCGCTTGCGCTTCGACCGCGTCGCGCTCGACCAGGCCGCAGGCGAAGGCCGATACCATGTCGATCGCGTCCGCGCTGATCTTCGCATCCTCCAGGGCCTTCCTGGCGGCCAGCACGTGACCGCGGCCTTCGGGGTGCGGCTTGCTGGGCTGGGCGGGATCGTAAGCGTCGTTGCTGGCGCCGAAGCCGACCAGCTCGGCGTAGATGCGCGCATCGCGCGCCCGGGCGTGCTCCAGGTCTTCCAGGATCACCAGCCCGCCGCCCTCGGAGACCACCGTTCCATCGCGGTTGGCGCCGAACGGTCGGCAGGCCTGCTGTGGAAGGTCGTTATTAGTGCTGAGCCGCTTGCCGAGTATCTGCCGCATCAGGGCCATCGCGTTGGCCTTGCTCTCGGCGCCGCCGCAGATGCAGACGTCGGCCACGCCGCGGGCGATCGTGCGAAAGGCCTCGCCAATCGCAAGGTGGCTGCTGGCCTCGCCGCAGGTGATGGTATTGCTGGGTCCCTGGGCGTCGTGCACGATGGTGACGTGGCAGGCCAGCATGTTCGGCAGATACTTGAGCAGCCACAGAGGTGTGAT
>CAZDTB010000661.1:0-2447 GCA_964508075.1 uncultured Planctomycetales bacterium | reverse complement strand
GGCACCGGCGTCCCGCCGGTGACGACACGGGCGAGACGCCCGTGCCACCCGGTCTCCGATGGGCGCTCTAAAGATTACCCGACGAGCTGGTCGGAGGCACGCGCCGCGAGCACGAACTTGCCCGGGGTCGCTGCCGCTGGCACGCAGATTGCCGCACTTGCGGTCAACGGCTCATCATCGTTGGAGCCGGTGGCAACGAAAACCCTTGGCGTGAGCGGAGCTTACGATGAATCAGGCAAAAGACAAACGGACAGGCGGTCGCTCTCTGTGGCGCAGCAATGGCGTGCGCGGCGCAATCCTGGCGCTAGCGGCGGTCAGCCTCGTGCTGGGGACTGCCTGCGATGAGGAAGAGGCCTTCCGCACCTTCCGAAGTAACGCCTCGGACAGCATTCAGTCCGGCGTCAACAACATCGTGGACGGCGTCGTCGATGGCCTGTTTGCCGTTTTGGAGCAGGGCACCGATGAGAGCAGCACCACGACGACCGCCACGGAGTGAGGCAGCCGGCGTGCTCCGTCGGACAGGTCGAATTCCAGCCGAAGGTGTGGTGGCGGCAGCTTGATCTTGCCAGACCGGCGGGATGCCGGCAGCGCATACTTTGGTAGTACGCCTTTCATACTCGATTTGACCCCGCCTGCTCCCTGCGCAACAATCGCGGCTCCGCGCGGCGGCGTGGCGCCCGCACTGCGCAGAGGAGACCGGCATGCTGATCCGCCTGGCGCACAGCCCCGACCCGGATGACGCCTTCATGTTCTACGGCCTGGCAACCGGGGCGGTTGATCCCGGGCCGTACGAGTTTGAGCATATCCTGGAGGACATCCAGACGCTCAACGAGCGGGCGCTGCGCGGCGTATACGAGATGACCGCCATCAGCATCCACGCCTACCCACACGTGGCGGACAAGTACCAGCTCACCACGTGCGGCTCAAGCATGGGAGATGACTATGGGCCGATGATCGTCACGCGCGAGCCGGCCACAATCGAGCAACTCAAAGGCAAGACGATCGCCGTCCCCGGGTTGATGACGACGGCGTACCTGGTGCTGCAACTGCTGCTCGGCAAGGACTCGTTCACGCCGCGGGTCGTCATGTTCGACCAGATTCCCGACGAGGTAGCGGGTGGCAAGGCGGATGCCGGGCTGCTGATCCACGAAGGGCAATTGACCTACGCCTCGCAAGGGCTGGCGCTGGTCGTCGATCTGGGCAAGTGGTGGATGGGACGGACGGGGTTGCCGCTGCCGCTGGGCGGGAACGTGGTTCGGCGTGACCTGGGCGAGAAGGTCTGCCGCGAGATCGCGCAGATCATGAAGACCAGCATCCGCTACAGCCTGGAGCACCGGGAGGAAGCGGTCGAATATGCCCTGAAGTTCGGGCGCGGGCTGGACGAACAACTGGCCGACCGTTTCGTGGGGATGTACGTCAACGAATGGACGCTCGACTATGGTCCGCGCGGCCGCGCAGCCGTGCGGCGACTGTTGGCCGAAGGAGCCGCGGCCGGGCTGTTGCCGGAGGTGGGCGAAATCAAGTTCGTCGGGTGAGTGGCGGCAGGCCCCAGCTAACGGAAACCGGGCCCGAACACCGAGCGCCGATTCAGCCGCCGGGCGGGGACTTTGAAGGGTGCGTGTTGGCGGCCGGCGGCGGTTCGGCTCGGGCCATGCCCGTGCGGAGGATGACCACGATAGTCGCCAGCCCCACCGCCGCGTAGAGTGGGACGATATAGCGCAAGCGCAGCCAGATCGAGGCGCAGCCGAGCACGGCGTAGAATGCGGCCAGCGCGTAGCTGATGAGTACCACCTTGCGGACGCTGATTCCCCGATCGACGAGTTGATCGTAGAAATGGCTGCGATCGCCCGCGAAGATCGAGCGTCCGCTGCGCCAGCGGCGTACGATCGCCAGCGCGGTGTCGAAGATCGGCAGGGCGAAGACCATCAGCCCACCCAGCAGCCAGCGGACCTGTCCCCGCTCACCGAACATCAGGATCAGCACGCCGCAGCTGAAGCCGAGCAGGACGCTTCCGGCGTCGCCCATGAAGATCTTAGCGGGATTGAAGTTCAGCGGGAGAAACCCCAGGGTCGCCCCGAGCATCGCGATCGACAGTAGCAGCCGCGTGGTGTTTCCCTCCCGGCTGAATTGCCACACTGCCAAGTGCGTGGCGAGAACGAAGAAGCCGAGACAGATGATCGCGGTCACGCCGGCACATAACCCGTCCAATCCGTCGATCAGGTTGGTGGAGTTGCAGGCCCCGAGCACGATCACCAGCCCGATCAGAAACGAGACGAGCATCGCGAAGCCTGCCGGCAGCTCGATGTGCAGGAGGGCTGCAAACGCCTTGGCCAGGTTGAGCCCGACGCCGCTCCACAGCATCACGAGCAGTATGATCAGCGCGCCCACGGCCAGCCCCAGCTTCGGCGACACCTCGCGCAGATCGTCCAGCAGTCCCAGGGCCGACA
>CAZDTB010000660.1:0-2449 GCA_964508075.1 uncultured Planctomycetales bacterium | reverse complement strand
GCTCGGCGGTCTTGTCCGCATGGTTCGCCAGCGCGCCGAGGTTTTGGAAAATCGCGGACCACAGGAAGATGTCCGTCGGCTTCAGCTCGTCCTCCAGGGCGAAAAGCCGTTGGGCCAGCTTGTACTGCATCTTGTCGGCCACCCATTCTTCGTGCTCGGCCTGCCGCGCGATTTCCAGAACGCGTTCGGCCGGCTCGCCGCCGAAGTCGGCTTCGGCCAGCTCCTTCAGCCGGCCGGTCGCCTCATAGAGCTTCTCACAGACCGCTAGGACTTGACGAACGTACTCCAGGGCGTCGTCGGCCAACGCCTTGGGCAGCTTCAGCTTCTTGATCGTGAGCTGGACGGCGAGGTCTTCGGCCGTGTCCGCCAGGTCGTCCTGAACGTGCACGAACGCCAATAGATCCCCCCGGAACACCGGCAGCGAGAAGGCCGTCGGAATGGTTCGGCGGATTTCCTGCTTGACCTCGTCCGCCTCGTGCTCGGCCTTGAAGACCTGCTGGGTGAGCTCCTTGAGGCGGTCGAAATCGCCGCTGCGTGCACATTCGAACATCGGCAGCACGAGGTCCACGCACTCGCGGACGCGTTGCATGTGCTCGGCCAGCGGCTCGAAGGGCGACTGCTCCCGCCAATCAAAAATCCCCATAACGTCCTCCAGGTCCTCAAACCGCCGGATCGATCGCGTGGTAGCCCGGAGTATCGCCGATTCCCGGCCCGGCGTCCACGTGTCGGGGCGCACAGGCACCTCTGCGGCGCCGAACGATCGGATCCCTGCGGCTTGTGACGGCTGAGGGAACACGAAGTTGCCGCGCGTGAGGAAAAATTGGCGGCTGCGACGCAGGAGGGAGGGCACGTCACAGCCGCTGGTGGGAGCTAACCAGTCTGTCAAGGTCTTCGGAGCAGGCTCCGCGATATTCGCGGAAAGCGTCCGAAAACCGTGGTTACCACAGGAACGACCGACCCGGGCTCCGTTCGCTCCTCGACGACGGAGCCGCCGGTCACTCGTCTCTGAGATAGACCCCGCTGCGGCCATCAAGCCTGCACAAAATAATCGGAAAGTCGCTCGCAACTTCCGACGAAATCGGGGGGCCTACCCCGGTCCGGCAATCTCCGTGCCAGCGCGGTTCGGCAATGCTGATCGGAGCTCTGCGCGCGAACTGCCGGTTCCGTCCGCGCGGAGTACTCTGCCGACAGATCGCGCCAGCCCTGAAAGATCGTCAGGATGCCCTCGCGGAACTCCCGGGCCAGGATTCACCCGAGCACACCGCACACTACGATTCCCGGCGCGCCCTGGCCGGCGCGTTGACCCCGTGGGGCAGCGGTCGTACCGTTACGGGCGGAGAACCGGCGACCACATTGACCATCTCACGGTGAAGGGAGTTGGAACGTGATCAACCGACGGACGTTTCTGGCAACCGGGCTGGCGGGAGCCGCAGCTTCAACGGGGTGGGCCTCGAGCACACCGGCGCAAGACGCCCCGGCACGTCTGTCGTCCGGGCGGAAAGGATTCAAGCTGAAATACGCCCCACACTTCGGCATGTTCAAGCACCATGTCGGCGAAGACCCGGTCGATCAGCTCAAGTTTGCCGCCGACCTGGGTTTTAACGCCTGGGAAGACAACGGGATGAAGGGCCACCCCGTCGACGAGCAGGGGCGCATCGCCAAGGCGATGGCCGAACTGGACATGACGATGGGCGTGTTCGTCGCCAACACGATCGGCTGGAAAGACCCTACGCTCACGACCGGCCAGCCCGAGCACCTTGAGCGCTTCATCGCCGACTGTCGCGACTCGGTCGACGTGGCCCGGCGGATGAACGCCAAGTGGATGACGGTAGTGCCCGGCACGATTCAGCCGCGGCTCGACATGGGCTACCAGACGGCCAACGTGGTCGAAGCACTGCGCCGCGCCGCGGAGATCTTCGAACCGCACGGGCTGGGCATGGTGCTCGAGCCGCTCAACTTCCGCGATCATCCAACCTTGTTTCTGACGAAGATGTCGCAGGCGTACGAGATCTGCCGCGCCGTCGACAGCCCCGCGTGCAAGATCCTGGACGACCTGTATCACCAGCAGGTCAGCGAGGGCAACCTGATCCCGAACATCGACGCCGCCTGGGACGAGATCGCCTACTTCCAGGTCGGCGACAACCCCGGTCGTCGCGAGCCGACCACCGGCGAGATCAACTACAAGAACGTCTTCAAACACATTCACGGCAAGGGCTTCACCGGCGTCGTCGGCATGGAGCACGGCATCGCCGGCAAAGGCAAGGATGGGGAGCGCGCCCTGATCGAGGCCTACCGCCAGGTCGATGACTTCTGATTAGATTGCGACGCGAAGGAGCTGCGGATCCCCATCCGCACAGACCAGCACACACTGATGAGCTGCCAGAAACGGAGGACCCAACAATGGACACCAACCATCCCGGCAACGCGAAACAGACCGATCAAGGCGGCG
>CAZDTB010000659.1:0-2449 GCA_964508075.1 uncultured Planctomycetales bacterium | reverse complement strand
TAGTCGACGCGCTTGCCCAGCAGGTTCTGGCGGAAGCGGCCCTGCTTGCCCTTGAGCATGTCGGACAGCGACTTCAGGGGACGTTTGTTGGCACCGGTGATGGTGCGCCCGCGCCGGCCGTTGTCGAACAGCGCGTCGACCGCCTCCTGCAGCATGCGCTTTTCGTTGCGGATGATGATGTCGGGGGCCCTCAGCTCGATCAGGCGCTTGAGGCGATTGTTGCGGTTGATCACCCGGCGGTAGAGATCGTTGAGGTCGGATGTCGCGAAGCGCCCGCCGTCCAGCGGCACCAGGGGCCTGAGTTCCGGCGGAATGACCGGAATGACGGTCATGATCATCCACTCGGGACGGTTGCCCGAGACGATGAACTGCTCGACGATCTTGAGGCGCTTGGCGAGCTTCCTGGGCTTGAGTTCGGTGGTCGCCTCGGCGATCTCCACCCTCAGCTCGGCGGCGATCTTCTCCAGATCCAGCGCCACCAGCATCTCGCGCACCGCTTCGGCACCGATCAGGGCGGTGAAATTCTCGGCCCCGTACTCCTCCTGCCCGGCGAGATACTCCTCCTCGCTCAGGAGCTGGTTGGCCGTGAACGGGCTGAGCCCGGGATCGATGACGACGTAGTTCTCGAAGTAGAGGATCCGCTCGACATCCTTCAGCGTCATGTCGAGAAGCTGCGCGATCCGGGACGGCAGCGACTTCAGGAACCAGATATGCGCCACCGGCGCGGCGAGCTCGATATGCCCCATGCGCTCGCGGCGGACCCGGCTCAGCGTCACCTCGACGCCGCACTTCTCGCAGATGACGCCCTTGTACTTCATGCGCTTGTACTTGCCGCACAGGCACTCGTAGTCCTTCGTCGGCCCGAAAATGCGGGCGCAGAACAGGCCGTCGCGCTCCGGCTTGAACGTCCGGTAGTTGATCGTCTCCGGCTTCTTGATCTCACCGAATGACCAGGACAGGATTTTCTCCGGGCTGGCGATGTTGATCTTGATCTGGTCGAAGATCGGCGCCTGCACTTGCGGATTGAAAAGATCCATCACCTGATGGTTCATCGATTTTCTCCTTTGGGGCGGCGTCCGGGAGCGGGAGGGGATCCCGGGGCCGCCGGATATCGGGGCTGCTGACGTTGGCGAGGGCGAGCGCTATTCGGCGGCATCCGCCGGGGGCTCGTGTTCGCTCTGGTCGGGCAGCATGTGGTCGTGGTCGATGTCCTCTTCCTCCTGGCTCAACTCGACATTGAGGCCCAGGGATCGCATCTCCTTGACCAGGACGTTGAAGCTTTCCGGGATGCCTGCCTCGAAGGTGTCGTCACCCCTGACGATCGCCTCGTAGACCTTGGTGCGGCCGGCAACGTCGTCGGACTTCACCGTCAGCATCTCCTGCAGCGTGTAGGCGGCGCCATACGCTTCGAGCGCCCACACCTCCATTTCGCCGAAGCGCTGACCGCCGAACTGCGCCTTGCCGCCCAGCGGCTGCTGGGTGACCAGCGAATACGGGCCGATCGAGCGGGCGTGGATCTTGTCGTCCACCAGGTGATGCAGCTTCATCATGTAGATGTACCCCACGGTGACATCGCGATCGAACTCCTCGCCGGTACGCCCGTCCACCAGCCGGCTCTGGCCGGAGTGCGAAAGCCCCGCGAGCTCCAGCATCTCGACGATGTCGGCTTCCTTGGCACCATCGAAGACCGGGGTCGCGATGGGCACGCCCTCGACCAGATGTTCGGCCAGCCGCGCCACGCCGTCGTCATCGAGGTCCCTGACGAAGTTGTCGTTGGCATAGACGGCCGCGACCTCCTTCTTCAGCGCCCTGGCGTCGCCGGACTTGGCGTAGGCCTGATAGACCTCGCCGATCCGCTGCCCCAGACCCGCGCAGGCCCAGCCCAGATGGGTTTCGAGGATCTGCCCCACATTCATTCGTGAGGGCACGCCGAGCGGGTTGAGCACGATATCGACCGGGGTGCCGTCTTCAAGAAGTGGCATGTCCTCGACCGGCACGATGCGCGAGACGACGCCCTTGTTGCCGTGGCGTCCCGCCATCTTGTCGCCGGCCTGGATTTTGCGTTTGGTGGCCACGAAGACCTTGACCGTCTTCATCACCCCCGGCGGCAGTTCATCGCCGCGCTGCAGCTTGTCGACCTTGTCGATAAAGCGCTGCTCTAGCAGCTTGCGGGATTCCTCGTACTGGGCGTGCAGGGCCTCGATTTCGGCCATGACCTTGTCGGTCGAAACCGCGAACTGCCACCATTTCGAACGCCCATGGGCGTCGAAGATGGCGTCGTTGAGCTTCGTCTTGGCGACATAGCCCTTCGGCCCCGCGATCGCCTGCTTGCCGTAGAGCATCTCCTTCAATCGCGCATACACGTTGCGGTCGAGGATCGACTGCTCGTCGTCGCGGTCCTTGGCGAGCCGCTCGATCTCCTCGCGCTCGATCGCCATGGCGCGCTCGT
>CAZDTB010000658.1:0-2463 GCA_964508075.1 uncultured Planctomycetales bacterium | reverse complement strand
ATGCTCGACGGCACGCCACTTCTGGACATCAAACCATATGCCACTCGGTTTGACTGTCCCGAGCACGTCCGCTGCGGGTGGCTGGAGGACATTGACGAGGAGAGCGCGCGGATACGTGGCCGCAGAAAGTACTCCGGCGGTGAGCCAGACGCGTAGTCCCCGGACAGCCGGAATGAAGCGTATGCCTGGTGAGATGTTCCCGGGGCCGGCAACGTTGGCGCCCGACGGAGTGCTGCTGCCGAGCGTCTGTTGTTTGCAGCCGAAGGGCTCTGTGCGTCCGGCCGGCGGCCAACATTCCTGGTTGCAAGTCTGGTACAGAAAGACTCCAGCGCGGTAAATTGTACGGTGTGCCTGCCCGGCGCGGACGCAGGGGAGTATGCAGGCACCGCGATACAGTGATCCGCCTGCCATGAATTTGAGGTAATGGAATATGCAAGACATCATCTACCTCGACAACGCCTCGACCAGCTTCCCCAAGCCGGACGTCGTCCACGACACCGTTCGGGACTTCTACCGCAACACCGGTGTCAACCCCGGCCGCTCGGGCTGCGACCTCGCGCTCGATGCCGAGAAGATGATCCATGGCACGCGCCAGCGCCTGTCGGCGTTCTTCAACCGCAGCCTGGTCGAAGCCGGACGGCCAAAGGACCCGAACCGTCTGGTCTTCACGCTGAACGCGACGATGAGCCTCAACCTCATCATCAACGGCACGATCGGCTCCGGCGACCACGTCGTCACGACCATGGTCGAGCACAACTCGGTCATCCGTCCCGTGAATCACAAGGTTAAGGAGGGGGCCGAAGCGACCTTCGTCGCCCCGGACGACGAGGGCTATCTCGATCCCGAGGACATCCGCAAGGCCATCAAGAAGAACACCAAGCTGGTCATCGTCAACCACGGCTCAAACGTCACCGGCGTGGTTCAGGACCTCAAAGCGATCGGAGCCATCTGCCGGGAAGAGGGCGTTCCCTTAGCCGTGGACACAGCCCAGACGGCCGGCGTGCTGCCGATCGACATGACCGAGTGCAACATCAGCTTCCTCGCGTTCACGGGGCACAAAGGGCTGCTGGCTCCGACCGGCACGGGCGGAATCTGCGTCGCGGATGACGCCGAGATCGAAGGAACGATGTACGGCGGGACCGGCGTTCGCAGCGCCGAGCCGTACCACCTCGAGGAGTACCCCTACCGTCTCGAAGCCGGCACACAGAACCTGGCGGGCATCGCCGGGCTCTCCGCCGGACTCGACTGGATCGAGAACAAGGGCGTCGAGAACATCTACCAGCACGAGATCGAGCTGCTCGGCATGCTTCAGGACGGCCTGTCGGACGTCGAAGGCGTCAAGATCTGGGGCACCACCAGGCTGCAAGACCGCGTGGCGACCATGTCCATCACAGTCGACAACTACGACGCCTCCGACGTCGGCACCATTCTCGACGTGGACTACAACGTCCAGACGCGCACCGGCCTGCACTGCGCCCCACTCATCCACGAGCACCACGGCACCACCCCACGCGGCACGGTGCGCCTCTCCGTCGGGCCTTTCAACACCAGGAAACACATCGAAGCGGCGATCAAAGCCGTCGCCGAAACCGCCGCCGATCGGTGTATGTCGGCAACCACGTAACATTGGACAACTACACGGCTGACACAGCCGTGCCACGCTCGAGAACGGTCCCCGTCTTGGTCGACACACCCGTGTGGCACGGCCCTGTCGGCCGTGAGAACGGCGAGAGTTATCCAAGCAGACGCAACTGTAATCTGGTTTGCCGGCGTGCGCATCAGGCCAGCGCGGAGTAGACCGGCTCGACCACCGCCTGGATTTCTACGCCAAGCTTGCGTCTATTCGAGAGCTCGATGAGCTGATCGGCGCAATTGTGGCACGACATGGCGACGAGCTTGCCGCCGGTAGTCCGGTACGGGGCCCGGCCACCACGACGGATCGCGCAGGCTCGGACGATCCCAGTCCTACTTGAGTCTCATGGCCAGGATGGACAACAGCGTGTCGTTATCGAGCGGCTTCTGGAAGACGCCGGCCAGGCCGAGCTCGGCGTAGTCGGCGCTCATGGTGAGGTCATCGCCGACCGAACTGAGCATATAGATCGGCGCCTGGTTGCCGAGCGCCTTCAACTCCTTGACGAAGGCCACGCCGGCATCCACCTCTTCCATCATCAGGTCGAGGATGAGCAGGTCGGGGTTGCTTTGCTTGTAGACCTTGAGCCCGTCCTCGGCCGTTGCCGCCTCGGCAACCTTGTACCCGTTACCCTCGAGCACGATCCTGAGCGCGTAGCGGATGTCCGGGTCGTCGTCGATTACCAGAATTACGTGTTTTCCGTCTTGCATTATGCATCCCCGCTGGAAGCGATGCAGCTTACCGCCGAGGCACACCGGTGCTCGGCGGCAACTTCGTCAAAATTACCCGTCCGGAAGGCCGAGACGATGAACTTCACCGCGGCCGTCAGGTTT
>CAZDTB010000657.1:0-2464 GCA_964508075.1 uncultured Planctomycetales bacterium | reverse complement strand
TCGAGCGTTACCAGCGCGCCGAGCTCCTTCTTGAAGTCGCGCAGGCGGTTACCGAGCTGGCGGACGACCTCGCCGCGTTTGGGGGCGGGCACTTCACGCCAGTTGAGGAACGCCTCGTGAGCGCGGGCCACGATCTGGTCATATTCGTCTTCGGTGACCTGCTTGACGCCGGCGATCTTGGAACCGTCGACCGGGGTGATGACGTCGAGCGTCGGGCCGGAGCCGATCCAGTCGCCGCTGAAGCCGCCGGGGTTTTCATGGTCGATCCCGAGGGTCTTGAGAAATTCGCTCATCTTTGCACCTGATGGTCTGTGTTACGGTTGCTGGGCGTCTCGCGGCTGAAACGTCGGCCGTACGCCTTGCAGGTGAGCAAGCAGTGTAGCGAAGAGCCTGATTGGGGGCTACGGCTTCAAGCTGATGGCGGGATCGGGACGGTGGGGCGGGGCGGAGGTGCGGCTCGCGGCCGGCGGCCCCCCGTCGGCATGGCGGGCCGGTGTCGGAGAATGATGTGAGCAATGTCCCCGAGCCCATTGATCGGATTTACGCGATCCGGTAGTATTTCGCGAACGAATCTTGACGATCGCATGGCGCGAGGCGGTTTCTGAAAGCGAGTGGACGCATCCGGATAGCAGACTAAGCGTGTGACCCAGTTTGATTGTCGGGCGACCGTGATGGTTGAAGGGGTGGAACTGCGGGCATGCGATCCTTCGTTCGAGCAGCTCGCTTTCGCCTCGTCTGGCAGCCGCCTTCTGGTAGCACAAGAGGGTCCACGGCGGCCCTCTAAGTACAGGCAGTTTACGGAGAGCTGGGTCTTGGCAACAGGGCTTCATGCTAGCTCTGGTGGTGTTCGGCGTTGTGCGCAACTCGGTGCGATCCGCTTTCGGGGTCGGGCCGCTGATTCCACCCGGAACGCGTTCAGGATGACAAGCAAGGAGAGACAACCATGGATTTAAGCCGTCGGAGTTTTCTCGCAGCGTCCGGTGCCGCAGGGGCCGGCGCGCTGCTTGGCTTCCTGGGCCTCGACCTGCAACCCAGCGTTGCGTACGCGGCCGATGCCAGGCCGAAACGCGGGAAGATCTATACCACGATCTGCCCGTACTGCGGCGTGGGCTGCGGCGCGACTGTCGAGGTCGACGAGCAGACCGGGAAGATCGTGAACATCGAGGGAGATGCCGACCATCCCATCAACGAGGGGGCCTTGTGCAGCAAGGGGGCCTCGCTGTTCCAGATTCATGCCGACCCGGCCAACCGGCGTCTGCGGACGGTCAAGCATCGTAAGCCCGGGGCGAGTGACTGGGAGGAACTCTCCTGGGATCAGGCGATGCAGATGATTGCCGCGCGGTTCAAGCAGACCCGCGACGATACCTGGGTCAGCCAGCGCGACGGCCAGACAGTCAACCACACCAGCGGGATCGGCTGTCTGGGAGGGGCCGCGCTCGACACCGAGGAATGCTACCTGCTCGCCAAGGCCATGCGAGCGATGGGGCTGGTCTGGATCGAGCATCAGGCCCGCATATGACATAGCTCCACCGTCGCCAGTCTGGCGGCATCATTCGGTCGTGGAGCCATGACGAATCATTGGATCGACCTGCGCAACGCTGACGTGGTAATGATCTGCGGCAGCAACGTGGCCGAGAACCACCCGATCGCGGCCCGGTGGATTCAGAAGGCCAAGGAGAATGGCGCGGTTGTGCTGTCGTGCGACCCGCGCTACACCCGCACGACGGCGTTCTCCGATCACTACTGCAAGCTGCGGTCGGGGACGGACATCGCCTTCGTGGGCGGGATGATCAACTACGCTCTTCAGAACGATCGCGTCAACAAGGAATACGTGCGGCACTACACCAACGCGACGTTCATCATCAATCCCGAGTTCGAGTTCAACGATGGCCTGTTCGCGGGCTACAACCCCGACACCGACCCCCCGGGCTACGACAAGTCGAAGTGGAAGTACGAGCTCGATTCGGACGGCGTGCCGAAGCGCGATATGACGATGGAGCACCCGCGCTGCGTTTTACAGCTCATGAAGAAGCACTACGCTCGCTACGACGTGGACGCGGTCTGCAACATCACCGGGTCGCCGAAACGTGACTACCAGAAAATCTGCGACGTCTATACTTCCACCTGGGCTCCCGATCGCGTCGCCAACTGGATGTATGCCATGGGTACCACGCAGCACACGCACGGGACCCAGAACATCCGCAGCTACGTGATTCTCCAGCTCCTGCTCGGCAACGTCGGTCTGGCCGGCGGGGGCATCAACGCGCTGCGTGGGGAGTCGAACGTGCAGGGCTCGACGGACATGGCCTTGCTGTTCCACATCCTCCCGGGTTATCTGAAGACGCCCACGGTCGGGCAGGAGACGCTCGCGGCCCACAACGAGGCGTCTACGCCTCAGACCAGCGACCCGCTGAGCGCCAACTGGTGGGGGAACTACCCGAAGTACATGGTCAGCCTGCTCAAG
>CAZDTB010000656.1:224-2478 GCA_964508075.1 uncultured Planctomycetales bacterium | reverse complement strand
GTCTAGAATCGCTAGAGGGCCGATTTCCGCCTAGCACGTGGCGTGCCAGGCGGTGCGAACCGGGGGCCGGAAGCGCGCACGGGCGGCGTTGGGCGGACCGCTCGATAGCGATTCGAGCGGGGTTCGGGGCCGGCTACCAGGCCGAGCGCGACGAGAATGTCTGCCGCAAGAACTTCACCCCCTCCGAGGCCGTCCGCTTCGGCCTGATCCTCGAAGAGTTCGAGTCCGCCGAGGCCAAGAAGCGGCAGAGCGCCGGGCAGAAAGAGGGCGGCCGTGGGCACAAGAAACATCCCGCAAAAGTTGCGGGAAGTTTGGGCGAGACGCGCACGAAGGTTGCCGCGGCGGCCCGGTCACGACGGCCCTGGTCACGACGGCTCGGTCACGACGGCGCGGTGTCGGTGGCCTGGTCACGACGGCCGTGGTCACGACGGCCGTGGTCACGACGGCCGTGGTCACGACGGCCGTGGTCACGATGGCCCCGGTCACGATGGTCCGATTGCGACGGGCCGGTCACGACGCGCTGGATGGTTCACTGCTGGCTGCGGTCCGAGTCGCTGTCCGGATGACGACGCGCGAGCGCGTCCACAACACGCTGCCAATCCTGTGGCAGGCCGAGGATTTTGGCCGCGGCGGCAACGGCGGGCCAGTCGCGCTTTCCGAGACGCCGCGCCATCGCCTGAGCGGCCTGCTCAACAATTATGCGGGCGAGGTGCGAATCGAGCGTGTACGGATCAGGTTCCGATGCTAGACGCTGGTGGAAGTGGAATAATACAGACACGAAACGCTCTGGACTCAGCGGCGCGGCTTCATCGGTAAAGACCGTAGATGGCGTCCCGGTGTGTGTGGTGGTGCGTCGCCGGATGAAGTCCGTCCACGCATGCCAACTCGGCAAACTGATCGATCGCGCTAGGTCTCCGAAGGAGGCGCGATCCACTTTGATGATTGGGAAGCGCTCAAGAAACTCGCATCGGTCCAGGTGATCGAAGACGGCATCCGTCGGGGGCCTACGACCCTGCGATCTGGTTACGTGCCCAGGCTTCGTCTGCAAGGGTAACTCGACCCAGATCTCCCCGTCTGCCGCGACCTCTTCCCGATCTTCCGGCGACGGCCTAGCGCGTGGAGAGTTGCGAATCTCCTCACCGAGCGCGCCTTGGCCAAGCAACGCGCGATCCAAATCGGACAGAGACATCCCGGCTGCTACGGCGTCGTAGAGCCGGCGTTGGACGTCCGATCCGCGCGCGGCGTATGGTATGACCGCCTTCTCGAACGGCCACAGCCGACAGGCTTGCCAGTACAAGGCGGGGAAGAAGCACACGGCGAAGCTGTAATCGAAGGTCCAGTGGTGAACATACTCAAACAGCAGGGTCTCGGGCAGGGGCGGCCGATTGAACGAAAGCAGCGTCAGTGCCGCGCCCCAGCGTTCATCCCAAAGATACACGTCGCCGTGTTTCCGGCTGTTCAGGATGTTGTGTAAGCGACGCTGCAACGGGGCGATATCGGCTGGGGGCACTGCATGAAACACGTCTTCAAGCAAGCTGGCGAGGCCGCGGGCCGGGCCGGGCGCCGAGGCCACATCTTCAACAAAGGATGCCATGTCCGGCGCTTGCACAGCTCGGCGAATGAGATCCTGGTCGTTCGTACCCAGTGGACGCTTGCGCTTCAGCAGGTCGGCGAGCTGCAATCGAGGCAGCAGTACGTGGTTGGCGAGCACGTACAGTAGTAAGGGCCAGGCATCGCGCCGGGCGGCCTTGCCCTCGGGGGCTGACGCTGGATCGGGGTCGATGCCGGCCAGGTGCCGAAGTTCGGCGATGGTCGCCCCCTCAAGGTCGAGCGCGCGCGCGACGGCCATAAGTTTCTCGGGATTCGGGTACCGCCCGCTACGCTCTAGCTGGCGAACGTAGTTGACACCGAGGCCCGCGCGCTTGGAAAGAGCCAAGGCGGAGATCCCCCTCTGCTCGCGAAGTTCGCGCAAGCGGCTCCCGACTGTTTGGGTCCGTGGCATGTCGTTCCATGCTATCACGAACAGTCGTGAATTCAATCGGATTTCGACTTGACTCTCCTACTGCCTGGGCTATACTTAGAGCAGAATTCACGAACGATCGTTCGTGACATGACGGCCTGTGAGGTGACGATGCAAGGCACTGTAGTGCTGAACGCCGAGCTGATTGAGCGGACGCGGTTAGCCAGGGGCATGCTCAAAGCGGATCTCGCGGAAGCCGCCAAGCTCAACATCAAGAGCGTAATCACTGCGACC
>CAZDTB010000656.1:0-214 GCA_964508075.1 uncultured Planctomycetales bacterium | reverse complement strand
AGGGCCGGGCGGTGGGCGTTCGTGTTGCGCGCCAGATCGCTGCCGCGCTCGATACGACCGTTCAGAGTCTGGTTTCCGACGTTCGGCCGGCGGTGCCGGCGGTGCCGGCGGCGTCGGCCGGCGGTGCCGGCGGCGTGGTGGTCTGTGGGTAGGTATTGAGAATGGCGATTGTGGCGACAAACAGTGGTCTATGTCCCGGCGGAGCTGGCTTTCC
>CAZDTB010000655.1:1128-2489 GCA_964508075.1 uncultured Planctomycetales bacterium | reverse complement strand
GTCGACCTCCACCTCGCGGCCTTCGAGGTACTTCTCGATGTTGGCGAAGTGTTGCTGAGTGAGGATCTCGGTCGGGGCCATGATGGCGGCCTGGCGCCGATTGGCGATCGCGGCGAGGCAGGCGTGGAGCGCCACGACGGTCTTGCCGCTGCCGACATCACCCTGGAGCAGGCGTGTCATCGGCCGCCCGCTCTCCAGGTCGTGGGTGATCTCGCGGATAGTCTTGTTCTGCGCGTCGGTCAGAGCGAACGGAAAGCGCGCCCGGATTCGCCGATCAACCTCCGGCGTCACGTGCAGCTTGCGACCGCGCTGGAGCGACACCAACTTGTACCGCCGCAGCGCCATGGCGAGCTCCATCAGTAAGAACTCTTCGTAGGCCAGTCGGCGGCGGGCGCGTTCGAGCTGCTTGTCGCCGGTCGTGACGTGCATCTGGCGGATCGCGTCTGCGCGGGTCGGTAGATCGTGTTTCTTGCACAGCTCCGGCGGCAGGATCTCCTCAACCGGCAGGTGCCGCTGCGCGAGCGCGCCGTGCACCGCACGGCGAATGGTCGGCGACTTGATTTCGGCGTTGCCGCGGTAGATGCCGATGCGTTGGCTGCCCTTCTCGGGCGACGCCAGAACGGTGTCGGGCGGAAAGACCTGGAGACGGGGCTGGATGATTTCGAGCCGGTCGTTGAATTCCTGGACCTTGCCGGTCGCGATCACGAGCGCCCCCGCGTGCAGCCCGGGGCCGACGTAGCGCTGGTTGAACCAGCGCAGCGTGCAGCTCTCGGTGCCGTCGTAGATCTCCACCTTCAGGCTCTGCCAGCGACCGCGGACGCGGGTCACCTCGCCACGCACCGTCGCGGTCGTACCTGGTTGCAGATCGGCGATGTCGATCTCACCCTGTTCGACCTCGTGGCGGAACGGATAGTACTCGAGCAGGTCACCGACGGTATGGATGCCGAGCGTGGCGAAGCGCTCGGCGAGGCGCGGCCCGACCCCCTTGACGTACTGGATCGGACTGTCGGCACGAAGCGAAGACATGGGACTGGAGATTGGGGATTGCCGATTGCGGGTTGAGCGGTGGGGAGGAGTATCCGAATTCCCAATCCGCAATCGGCAATCCCCGATCGCACCTACGGAATAATCAGCTTCATCCCGACCTGCAGCTTGTCCGGGTCGGCGAGCCGGTTCTTGTTGGCCTCCCAGATCTCGCGCCAGCGCGACTGGTCGTTGTAGAAACGCCGGGCGAGCTCGTAAAGCGAGTCACCCTTCTGCACCGTGTAGACCTGCCCACCCGCCGGGCTCAACGGCTCGTCCATCTGGTCGGCCTGGGCTGGGGCGCCGGTGTCCGCCGCCGGCTCGGCGATCCCGAGGTC
>CAZDTB010000655.1:0-1118 GCA_964508075.1 uncultured Planctomycetales bacterium | reverse complement strand
GTCCACCGCATGCCAGGCCGCGATCGCAGTGGACGGCGCGTAGCGCTTCGTCGGTGGTCGGGTCGGCGACCGGGGCCGCCTCCAGCGCATCCAGCGATGCATAGCTCGGGGTGTAGGGTTCCTCGCTGTGGGCCGCGGGCTCCTGGTTCTGGTTCTGGCAGCCGGCCAGAGCCAACGCGCCGAGACTCAACAACAACAGCTTGCGATGCCTCATGCTTTTCTCCTCGATCTGAAACCGCTCCTGTGCGTGTCACCCCGGTAGCAAACCGCAACTCCGCCAGGTTGTAAAGTCGAAGCGGGCACTTCGGCTCAAATCGCGCAAAAACTGCGTGGGGGAGATGGCCATCTGGCGCGGCGGGCCGAACTTATAGAGGGCGCAGAGCGCGCCCCCGGGATCAATCCCGCCACCGCCCGCGACCCCGACGGGTATAACCGACCGGCCAGCGCACGGTTAGGCGCGGCCGGCCACGATAGACTTCCGGGACCGAGTTCTGGAACGGATGCCAAACTTCGCTCAGCGAGCCCATGCCGACGTTTTCCCCTTCCGCAACGGAGAGACTCCATGAACAGGTATTCCTGCCTGCTGCGATGTGTGTGTTTGACGATACTGCCGGTGCTGCTCGGGCTGGCCATGTCGGTGCCGGCTGGTGGTCAGGAGGAGGCGGCCGCCGGAAAGCCAGCCTCGGAACCCAAGGCCGCCAAGGACAAGCCCGACAAGCCCGACCAGCCCAAGCGGTTTCCCGAGTTGAAGGAAGTCATCAAGGACATGGAGCCGTTGGAGGGGCTCTTCACGCTGTACCGCTATGATCCAGGGGACAAGGACCGCGACCCGGAAAAGTTGCTCTGCAAGATTCCCAGCAAACTGCTGAATGAGGACTTGCTGTTCGCGACGAGCATTTCGCGCGGCGGGTCGTTCACCGGGTATATGTGGCGCACCCATCTGATTCGCTGGGAGATCGTTGGCAAGCACCTGAAGGTCGTGACGCCCGACACACGTCACGTCCACAAGGAAGGCAAGCCGGTTGCCGACGTCATCAAGCGCACGTACAACGATCGCTACATCGCCAGCGTGCCGATCGTGTCGATGACCGGCGGTGGGGATCCGCTGATCGATCTGG
>CAZDTB010000654.1:0-2503 GCA_964508075.1 uncultured Planctomycetales bacterium | reverse complement strand
CACGTATGACGCCGCGACGCCGACCGCCCCGAGTGACAGCGAGATGTACGAGGCGATCGTGAAGGGCATCGGGCAGATCATCGGCTTCAAGGACGATCAGGCTGAGCCGATGAACGAATCGGCGCGTGAGTATCTGGTGATGGTGCCGATGTCGTTCCTGTCATCGACGCTGGTGGCGCTGTCGAGTCAAACGGTTGATTCTTCGAGCAATCCGCTGGTTGCGTCGGGGCCGTTCAAGCTCAACTGGGTGGCCAACCCGCGGCTGACCTGGACCGACAAGTTGGCGATCTTCCGGACGGACGGCGAGTCGCGGCCGTTCATCTTCCAGGAAGAGCTGCCGGTGCAGGTCCAGATCCTGGCCGAAGGCAGCGAGCTGGAGATCAACGAGAACCAGCACCAGTACGGCGTCAAGGCGATCCACGAGGCGGGCTACGGCTTCTGGCAGGACGCGTGTCTGGTGACGTTCAACTAGGCGCTGTTTTGCCAGCCGGAACGGAGTGTTGGCACTATCTGCTGGCGAAATGTCATTCCGAACGAGCGAAGCGACTGAGGAATCTGCGCTCACTGTGCGACTGGGCAAGATTCCTCGCTTCGCTCGGAATGACGGCGCTGTGTCGAACTGTGTGGGGCGTGTTGTGCTACGCCACCGCGTGTAACACAAGTAATAAGGCAACCCTGACCATGGCTTACATAACGACAACACAACTCCAGAGTCGGCTTGGCAGCACGCTGTACGCGCGCTTGACCGACCGGGTGAACGGCACGACGGCGGACTCGACGGTGGCACAGCAGATCGTCGACGAAGCGGAGGCGCTGGCGAATTCACATCTCGCGAAGCGCTACGCCACGCCGCTCAACCTGACGACGCATCCGGAACTGTCGGGAATACTGGAGGCGCGCGTGCTGGACTTGGCGGAGTATCTGGGGTGGCGCGACTCGCCGTTTGTGGCGGACATACCCGAGCGGATTCGGCTGATGCACGATGAGACGTCGGACTGGTTTGCGTCGATTGCGTCGGGCAAGATCGATCTGCCGGCGTCGGCGCCGCCGGCGTCGCGGACGGCGGTCGACGATTCGGCGCGATACACGGAGCCGCCGCGCCCGTTTACGCATGACGAGCTGGACGGGTTGTAGGTTCGGCGCGTGTCGACGGGATAGCGGTACTGAGTCGCAGCGAGTTCCGTGATGTTGGATGAGATTGCCCGGCATGCCGTGTCGTTGGGGATTTCGGGGCTGCTGTTCGTGATGTGGTGGTTCGAGCGTCAGGAGCGGACGCGAAACGTGGCGGGCGTGCAGCAGGCGCTGCAATACACGCACCAGGTGTCCGAGGTGAACGAGCAACTGCTGGACGTGATTCGGGCGAACACGGAGGCGCTGGCAGCCCTGCGCGAAGAGCTGCGCACGCATCGCCACCTGGAAACGGACTGGCTGAACCGCGTCTCGCGGCAACTGGAGAAACTGAGCGAATAAACGCGCCCGGCGGGTGGTAAGCCGATGGTGCGGAAAGGAAACGAAATGGATTTGAGAAAGCTGTTGCAGAACATCGACGCGGAGACGGCGCGGGCGTTTGTCAGCGCCGCCAGTCACGTGATCGATGCGCTGCTGTTCGAGACGGCCCGGGCGGGTGAGACGCTGACGCCGACGGCCCGGGATTACGAGAACGCCGCTCTGCCACGCACGACCCCGGTTGGCGGCTGGGTCTCGCACGAGGAGCTGCGGCAGACTACGCAGAAGATGGCCGAGGCGATCGCGGCGGAAAAGTGGGCGGACGGCGTTGTGCTGGCGATTCAGGTATTGACGCGTTGTGCGGGGTGATCGGGTGGCAATCACTACGCTCTGGAGAGGTGGCATGACAGTCTCACAGCTACGTGGTTTGGCGTGCGGGGTGGTATTGGCAGCGTTGATCAGTTCTTCCGGATGCACGCGGGAGTCGCTGCGCGTGGCGCTCACGGCACAACAGCGCGCGGACCAGGTGCAGCAGGCGGTGTTCGAACGGCAGCACGAGGCACTGTGCATTCTGCTGTATCGCGATCTGCAACGCCGATTGGAACAGGCGGGGGCGCCGCTGTCGCCGGCGCAATGTTCGGCATTAACCGAGGTGTGGAACGATCGCGATCTGATCGGGTTCTGGAGTGTGCAGCACGAACGTGCGAAGGCGCTGCGAATGATCGGCGTGGACGCGAAGCTCTACAGCGATCAATCCGTAATCGACTTGTTGTACAAGTCGTTGGCGGCCAAGGCCGCCCGTGCAAAGCAGGGGCTCGCTGCCGAGGCCGGCTACAGGGTCGGCCAGGCGCTCTCCGGGGAAGATTAATGACCAGCACAGCCGGGAGCCAACGCGGCATCCCCGCTGATGACTGACAACTGACAACTGAGAACTGATAACTGACAACTGACAACTGATAACTGAGGACTCAAACGTGATCGAACAACCAAGCGGATGGAAGAAGTGGCTCTGGCCGTTGCGCAGCCGCAAGGTCCAGGTGGCAGTGTCGACGGTTCT
>CAZDTB010000653.1:0-2509 GCA_964508075.1 uncultured Planctomycetales bacterium | reverse complement strand
GGGGCGAGCACGAAGGACTCGATGGTCAGCCCGAGTTGTTGCGAGAGTTTTTGGACGGCGTGAACGACTTGGCGCTCGGTGAGTTTTTCGCCGGTCATGGAGCTGACGTGTGCGCCCTTGTGCAGGAATTCGATAACGGGGGCCTGGCCGAGGTAGTCGACGACGCGGATCATGTCGCGGATGTCGTAGCGATAGAGGCCCGAGGCGGTGGTCAGGAGGACGAAGTATTGCCGGCCGATTTCGAGTTCGCCGCTGCGGAGGACGTCGGGCTGTGACGAGTCGATCTGGTCGGCGGGAATGAACTCGAAGAAGTTGTGCTGGAAATCGAGTACGCCGGCGGCGGTGCCGTCGGAGAGCGGGACGCTCATTCGTCCCTCGCTGGCGAGCAGACCGATATCACGGACGGGCAGGTCACCGAAGTAGTGGGGCAATTGCCGGAGGTACAGGCTTAGGGTCCCGCCGATCCAGTTGGCCAGGAAGCTGAGGCGCCAGTAATGCCTTGGCAGGAGGGCATTGTGTTCGGAGACGAGGCGTTCGAGCCGGCGGGCCAGGCGGGGGTCGGGCCGCAGGTAAGGTTTGAGAAGGTCACGGATATGCGGCTCGATCGGCAGGCGCTGCGTAAGCGTGCCCTCGTGGATATCGCGGATGAGCAGATCGCGGTGCTCGTCGGCGACGGATGCAAGGCGAAGCTGTGTGGCGGGGTTTGCGGTGATGATGAAGGCGACGTCGCGCGGTATGGCCAGTCGCATGATGGTGTAGTACTTGGCGGTAGCGTCGGCGATGTGGGCGGGTTCGAGGGGTGATGCGTAGTAGCGGCGGACGAGGCGCTTCTGCGTGGCGGCCATGAGTCCGGTGATGGCTCCGCAGGGCGTTCCTGCGTCGGTGGTGAACTCGTCCATGGGGCTGGTGACCTGGAGGATGTGCCGGAGCACGGCGTCGCGATGGTCCATGAACATTTTCACGCCGAAGACGGTCCAGCCGCTGCGGTAATCGCGCAGGAACGCCTTCGTGACGGGGATGAACTTGGGCTGATCGGTGGTGCCGCTGGTGAGGGCGAACATGAGCAGGCGTTGGCGCGACCCGAGTAGGGCGTGTGTGCGGCCTTGCCTGGTCTGTTCGATATAGGGCTTGTAGTACTCGTAATCGCGGACGGGCACGTTAGCGGCGAAGTCGCGATAGTCTCTGATTTTGTGGAAGTGGTGGTCGCGTCCGAAGTCGGAGTCGGCGTTGAGGGCGAGCTTCCGGTGTAGGACGCGCTGTTGGACGGTGGTCGCGTTGGCGGCGGCGTAGCGGAAGCGGCGGTAGGCGCGGCGTGCGTGGTGGTAGACGGCGGCGGCGACGATTCGATCGATCGATCGTGGCATAGCAGAGCGTGCCTGGCCTCGCATGTCTGGAGGCGTGGAGCATTGTAACGCGATCGTACCCGAGGTGGGGCGTTGGATCGCTAGGCGGTCGACGCAACGGGGTGGTCGCCGAAGTCGGCGGTTTCGGCGACGACGCCGGCCAGATAGCGGTCGAAGAAGGCGATGGTGCGATCGGCGTAGGGTGCGGGTTCGGCGATGGCGGCCTGGTTGTGCCTGGCACCCGGGACGATCCAGATGTATTTGGGTTGGGCGGCCTGGGCGTAGAGCATTCGTGTCTGCTGGACGGGTATGTAGCTGTCCTTTTCGCCGTGGATGAAGAAGATCGGTATGGGTTTCATGCGTTTGAGGGCCTTGCGGACGGAGGGGAAATGGCAGTTGAAGCATCGCTTGGTGAATCGCATGACGAGCCACCGGAGGAAGCGCCAGAAGACGGGGGGATGGTTTTCGTAGAGGAAGCGGACCTTGGCGAAGATGTAGGCCCAGCGTTTCATGAAGTGTTCGAGGAGGGAGTCGGTGCTGAAGGCGCCGTCGCAGAGGATGCATTTGACGGCGCTGGGTTCGTCATGTTCGGCGGCCAGCAGGGCGGCGGCGGCGCCCTCGGAGATTCCGAAGAGTCCCAGTTCGACGGGGTAGCCTTGTGTTTCGAGCCAGTGTTCGACGAAGGCGATAGCGCCCATCATGTCGGCGACTTCGCGGTCGCTGACCCATTGACGGGGGCAATAGTCATCCTGGCCGGGCGACTGGCCTTGCCCGCGGAAGTCGAAGCTGAAGACATCGTATCCGGCGCCGAGCAGAGGTCGGCAATAGCGCGCACAGCTATACATGTCGCTGGCGAACTCATGGGCGAAGATGACGGTTCCTCTGCGGGGCCCGCGTCGCCGTCCGTAGAGGAACATGCCTTGCAGGGAGGTGCCGTCGAGGGCGCGGAAGTCGATCTCATCACCGGCGATGGGTTCGAAGTCTCGAAACCGTATCGACAGTGGAGGCGGCGTATCTCCCATGACCCTGAGGATGATGCGGACGTAGCGTCCGAGGATGAGGATGGGGGTAACGGTGACGACGGCGACGGTGATAATGATGGAGAAGAGGGCCCAGTTGCGCAGGATGAAATCCCACGCCGTCCAGCCGATCGTTTCCACCATACC
>CAZDTB010000652.1:0-2522 GCA_964508075.1 uncultured Planctomycetales bacterium | reverse complement strand
CAGTAGCCGGGGGCGCCAGCCCCCGGAACGCGAACACAAGACAAACCCAGCCCCGAAGGGGCGGCGGAAGGGCCCACCGGGTCCTCGTTACGGAGCCGTGAGCAGAACCGTCGCCCAGCATGCGATGGCTTCGCCCCGCCCGATCGCGCCCAGCCCTTCGCTGGTCGTGGCTTTGACGCCGACGGCGTCGGGGGAAAGCTCCAGCAGCTCAGCGAGTGAGGCCTTGATCCGCGACTTATGCTCCCCCAGCTTCGGCCGCTCGGCGTGGATGATCACGTCCACGTTGCCGACCGAGTAGCCGGCCGAGCGGACACGCGTGAGCACGTCGGCGAGCAAGTGCCGGCTGGCGATGTCCTCATACGCCGGGTCCGTGTCGGGAAACAGCTCGCCGATGTCGCCCAGGCCGGCAGCGCCCAGCAGGGCATCGCAGACGGCGTGCAAGACAACGTCGGCATCGCTGTGCCCGGCCAGACCGAACGCACACGGAACCCGCACGCCGCCCAACATCAGCGGGCGACCCTCGACGGTCCGATGCACGTCATAGCCGATACCGGTGCGGCAGGTCATGCGAGCTCCCAGCTTTCGCGGATGATCAACGCAGTGCGGATCTTACGTCGGTTGAAGTCATCATACGTGAAAACCAGCTTCTTGTCGTCGGCGGTCAGGTTGTTCGGGTCGTCCTCGGCCGGGAGCACCTCGACCAGCCGGTTCTCGGCGTCGTAGGTGTACTCGAACGAGCCGTCCTCGGTCAGGTTCTGGTCATCATACATGGGCAAGAGCTGCACCGCGCGCAAAACGTCCCGCAATGCATCGGGCGCGCCACTGTTAGTGATGGCGGAAAAAATCGAAGGTGCCGTCATCGCTTATGAATACAACGATTCCGTGACGCCCGTGCCGAAACGCAGTCGCCCAAACCATACCGCCGATATAGGAGGGCGCCTTCTCCCGCCGAGGCGGGTACAGCAGATCGCCAAAGCGCTCGCCGCGCGCTTCCAGGAAGGCGCGGGCAAAGTCGATGAGATAGCCATCACGCTCCTGAGCGCCAATCTTCGCTGGAAGCCGCCCGCCTACGGAGATCCCGTGGTCGGCAAGGTATTGCTGCGCGAGATGCACAACCGAGCAGTCACCCTCGGTTGAGGCCCGCGACGTTAGCACGTGCTCACTCGTACAACCGCCGGTACCACCGAGGAGAGCGCCGAATCCTGCAACAGTGCCTCTGTATCGAGCCACAAGGTTCTACCCGAGCTAATGTTGACCGCTTGCGTAGTCCCTCCCGTGTCTAGTCAAACACCGACCAATTTACATCGCCACAACCAATGACTTTCCATTCTCGCTCTACATATTTTCGTGCATCCTCAACCTCGGCTTCGCAAGTCGGATCATCCTGACAGACAATCTTATCGAGGCACCTGAGCTCAGCGCGATAGGCCAGACAATCCAGGATTTCATCCAGCCAAAGGGGTGCGGGTTTTCCGGCCAGAAGTTCCGGTCGACATCCTGCCGGATCATCGCAGAACTCGCAGGTCGAGATAAGGGGGAACTCCCTGTCGATGTGCGCTTGCTCATGACAGTACACACAATCATTGGCGCCAGTGGGGCTTCCACACGGGTCTGGTGGACCGACGCCCCGGCCAGGGGTGCCGCCATACGTCGTGCACGCGCAAGCGATTGGTCGGTGATCTGGCGTACACATCACGCACCCTTCAAAACCGTCGCAGGCGCCACCCTTGCCACAAGCTTTCTCGCAAATCTCTTGATCGGTGAGCTTGCGTTTCTCCGGCTGCGAGGTCTGGCAGTAGGCTCCGGCAGGGCACTCCTCCTCCTCCTCCTCCGGCCAGCTATAGCAGTCGACTATGATCCAGCCTGGGAGGCTGGTGCCTTCGGCGCATCCGCCGCAGTAGCCGGCGCCGGTGACGCAGGGGTCGTCCGGGCCGCGGCGGCGGCGTTGGCGGCCAGGGTTGCCGGAGGACGGACCGCATTTGCACATCTTGCGGATCGGGTCCTCATAAAACTCCCAGGCCGCGAGCGGCTCCAGGACCCATATGCCTTGGAAGCAAGGGCCGCACATGTCGCAATCGCCCGGGATGTCCGGGTCGATGCAGGGGCCTTGGGCCTGCGCCCGCCCGCCGCCGTACTTGTCGTACTTGGCGTCGATGCTGGCGTCGGAGCGGTCGAGCAGTTGCGCGACCGAGCCGGTGCCGTTGTTGAAGCAGACGTAGTTGGTGCTGCTGTCGATGTCGCGGACGCCGAGCAGCGAGTTGAGCCCGCCCAGCCGGCCGTTGGTGCCGGGGCCCCAGACGTGCTTGCGGACCTTGGCGTTGCTATCCAGCCCGTCCAGCTCCAGCAGCAGCAGGCGCTCGTGGTAGATGAAACGCAGGTCCAGCTCGGCCGTCGCCGACCAGTCGCCGCTTTCGCCTTCGTTCGGGTCCCAGGCGTACACGACCTTCCTCACACGCCGATTGAGGTAATCATACGTGAAAACCAGCTTCTTGTCGTCGGCGGTCAGGTTGTTCGGGTCGTCC
>CAZDTB010000651.1:0-2523 GCA_964508075.1 uncultured Planctomycetales bacterium | reverse complement strand
ACGCCCGCCCCACCTCTACAGAAGGTTGCTTGTTTCTGAGACAGTACACTAGGACTGGTCGTACCGATGCCGACTTGGCCGCTGTTCGTGTTGTAAATGTCGTCCGCGTTGGCCGCCCAGAAGCCACCGCTGCCGGGACCGCTCAACGCGTAGAGCGCATACGGCGTGGCGTTCAAGGGCTGCCGCGGCGATAGCACGGTGTGCGGGTCCCCGCTCTCACCCAGCCGCACACCCACTTCCAGCCAAAGCGCGTCGCCGGTGAACACGCCCTCGCCGAAGTCGAGCTGCACCGTGAACAGCCCGTCGGGGACGGGCCAATCCTCGATCTGCACGTCGTCGCCGACCTGTGCGCCGCCCGTCTCGGCCTCGAACAGCTTGAACAGAAAATCGTAGTCCTCGTCGGCGGGGATTCCGCCGTCCTTAAGTTGCCCCTGGTATGTGAAAACGGTACCCAGCGGCCCCTGCGCCAGCAACGGGCTCGCGCACAGCAAGCCGATGCCCGCGACAAACGAAATGTAAATGTGTTTCGGTTGCATATCTCTCCTCCATCGTTCGAAATGAAACATATCGACTGGGCGGAACGATCGCCCCGAGCCATGGCTCGGGAGATCGACCGGGAGACGCCCGCTACGTCCTCACACCAGTGTACCCAGCGCGACCTAGAAAACCTAGGCAAAACTGCGCCGAATCGGCGATTGTCGGGAGAAACACCCCTATCGCCGTGCCCATACTCGCCTGGAGAGGATATCAGACGGGACAACGTGAAGAGCCAGCCGACTCGGGCTGGCTCCTCAGGTGAAGCGCTTGAGTTGTGAGACGGCTACGGACAGGTCGTGCCGTACACGGCCAGCAATGCCGCCAAGTCGGCCAGGTCAACATCGCCGTCGGCGTCCAGGTCACCGTCTTCGTAGACGGCGCCGCTGGGCGTGCCGTAGTTGCTGAGCAACTGGGCAAGATCGGACAGGCCGATCATGCCGTCGCCGTCGAGGTCGCCGAAGCAGAACGGCTCCGCGGCACCCCCGGCCCAGAAGCCGCCGGCGAGCGCGTAGTCGCCACCGGTCATCAGCACGCCGGCGTCGGGCTGGCCGACGGTGCCGGACAACTCAAAGTCGCCGCCGGTGGTAAACATCTCGCCGCCGCCGTCGATCGTCCACCAGTCGATGGTGTAGTCACCGAAGCTGGTGTTGGAGACGAGCGCCAGCGTCAGCCCGATCGATAACGCATACATCAGTTTGTGGCATTTGCACGTTTTCATGTTGCACCTCCGTTATGCGTTAGTCGACCTCGGTCTCGTCCATCTCGGCCTGCCGCTGGGCTTCATGCACGCGGTCCACCTGGAGATCAGGCGAGACACCCCATTCGTCCGGGTGCAGGTACGTGCCGACCTCGTCCTCAGGCTTGTCGACCTCGACCTGAACGCGGTGCGCCTCGGCGAACGGATCCTGGCGGACGCCGGTCACCTGCCACGAGACCTTCATGCCCGGCGTGCCGCCGGCGATCTTGAACTGATTGCCCTCGATCTCTTCGGCGATGTAGACCTGGGCAAAGCCGCCGATGCAGGTGAGCTGATAGCGAAACTCGCGGTTGAGAGCCTCGAACCACTCCGGCATGGTGACAACGGCCTCGCCGCCTCTATCAAGGACGACGTTGCCGTTGTAGATGTTCATCATGTCGGGCGACTCGACGAAGGAGTGGTAGAGGTACTTGTTCTCGGGATCGAGCGGATGGTCGATCATGAACGTTCCGCTGCCCTTGATGAGCTGCCCGGTGCAGCGGAGCGTGCCGCTGAAGTAGCCGGCGTAGTTGGTCGTGCCGTTGGCGGCGTAGCCGTAGACACCGTACTTGGTGCCCGTGCCGTCGCCGCCGATGGCCCGGCCCTCGACGCCTTTGTAGCCGCCTTCGCCCTTCACGCCGATGCCGTAGTAGCTGACATCGCTGACGTGATAGCCGTGGACGGCGGGGGCATCGTGGCTATCGCGCGAGTTGTGGGCGGAAATCGCACTGCCATAGCCGTCGGACTGGACGCGGAGTACATCCTCGTCCGAGAAGGTGTCCTCGCCCAGGATCTCGACGACGTTTCCGGAGTTGTCGGCGGAGACCGTAAATGCCGTACCAACGTAGCCAGTGGCGCCGTTGAGGTCGAAGTTGGCAAGCCGGCCGAATTGGGCGTCCACCGTGACCTCCATGCCAACCTGCTCTCCATAACTCCCGACCGTGTCAATCACGAGCCCAGCGGAGTTAGTGATGCCGGCGTCGTGGTCGATGACAACGCAGTCATCGTCGTGGCCGATGAATCGGGCCGCGGAGCCCGAGGACGAGTAGAACTCGCCGGCATAGCCGCTACTGCCGTTATAGCCGTACACGCCGACGCCGTTGGTGTTGCTGACGGAGCCGCGCACGCCAATGCCGTAGGTAGCGCCCGTCGCTTCGCCGTACACGCCGTTGGTGGTGCTGTAGTTTCCGGTGGTCTTTCCGTGTACACCGTAGCTGCTAGCCCTGTAAGTCTGACCGTAGGCGCCTTCG
>CAZDTB010000650.1:0-2530 GCA_964508075.1 uncultured Planctomycetales bacterium | reverse complement strand
CCCCCGCTTCCGCCGGCGTGGCTCACGGTGCGGACCAAATCACGTTGCCCTCCGCGTTGTCGAAGCTCAGGAGCGGCCCGCTCGTGAGCACGGTGAGCCCGGCACGGATCTTCCCGTTCGCGTCGCTGAAGCTCAACAGCGGCGGCCCGTCCTTGCCCACGGTGAGCGCGGCACGGCTCTCCCCGTTCGCGTCGCTGAAGCTCAACGCCGGCCCGTTCTTGTTCACGCCGAGCAAGGCTCGGAGCTTCTTGCTCTCGTCGAAGAAGGTCAGGCTCGCCCCGTCCTTGTCCGCGGCGAGCATGGCACGGATCTTCTTGTTCTCGTCCCTGAAGGCCAGGCTCGGCCCGTCCTTGCCCACGCCGAGCGAGGCACGAGTCTTCCCGTTCTCGTCCTTGAAGGCCAGGCCCGGCCCGTCCTTGTCCACGATGAGCAGGGCACGGCCCTTCCCGTTCTCGTCCAACAATCGAAACGCGTTAGCCTCCACGATGCGGGGCGTACTGCTCGCTTGGGCGCTGGCTTGTTTGGGCACGAGCGGCCCGCCCAACAGCATGCCTCCGAGCAGGACCACCACGAGGGCCGAGACGGCAACCTTCATGCGGCGGTTTTGTCGCTCCAGCCGTTCGATACGTTCCTCGACTGTCATGTCAACGCCTCCTGACAAACTGACTTGCACTCTCGCTTGAAGTGTCCCCCCATGATACCACCAGGCGGTCAGGATTGCTCGTTCAATTGGTGCTTTGCCATAGCCGCGGGCGGTTTCATACTGGTAGGCGATCTCATAGACGCGCCCGAGGCCGGCCGTCCGAGCCAGCTCCGCGCGGGTGTCGATCGGTTCAACGTTTGGCAATTCTGCCGAACCTTTTTTCCCGCGCCCCTTTGACTGCCGCTGGTGCTCTTTCGCCTGCCCCGCGACGCGGTCGTGGAGAGCTTGTCGCCGCCGAATCCTTGCGTCCCATCAGGCGCCTGCAAATGAGAAATTCGGGGCCTGTGCGGCGTGGTCAGCCCAGCGGTGAGCGGTTGAGCAGGCGCCGATCCCATTCCCGGCGCGGTGATCCTGGCAGATGGCGCGGCGTTTGGGGTGCCGCTATGGGCTCACCGGCGCATGAAGATCGCCATGACGAGGTGTGGATTTTGTTGGCCGAATCGTTAAAGATATCGAGTCCGTGTGAGACGCCTGCGGAGATCAACAAGATGAAAAACACATCGCCCGATATGGTGTATGTCTCATTCTCGGCTGAGATAATCCCCACGACAACGGAAGGTCTCCTCAATGCTTGTGGCAACCTAGCCAACAGCGGAACCAAGACCATCTACTTGCTTATTAATACGCCTGGCGGCTCCGTAGCTCACGGCATTACCGCGTATAACGTGCTGAAGGCACTGCCAGCCAAAATTGTGACACACAATGTGGGCTCGGTTGATTCAATTGGGAATGTGGTTTTCTTAGCTGGCAAGGAACGATACGCGAATCCTGAGGCAACCTTTATGTTTCACGGCGTTGGGTTCGAGGTTCCGCAGAACACGCGCGTTGAGGAAAAGCATCTACTCGAGCGCCTTGATTCTATCCAGGCCGATCAGCGCAGAATTGCCAGCATCATCCAAAGCCGGACCAGCTTCTCCGACGACGGCGAAATCGAAAAGCTGTTCCTCCAAGGTGCTACAAAGGATGCCGAGTTCGCGAAGGACCGCGGAATCGTCCACGATATCCGCGAGGCGAAGATACCCAGTGGCACACCCATAGTGCAACTTGTATTCAAGCGATAAGGCGTCATTCTCTGGCAAAAACATCTTCGGGGCCTCCATCTGTTCGGCTTGCGCGTTCACAGCCACACCCAGTATACCAAATATCGGCAGAATCATGCTCGCAACGTTCGCATCTCTCAGAGCCCTTATTATCAGCCCTTTCAGGCAGGTTCGCCAAGACCCTGCAAACAAGCACGTTTAAGCGATCACCGCGGGGTAAAACCGTCGCCATGACACCGCTTCGGCAAATGTTCGATGTCCTCGACGCCCTCGCCGATGACGTACTTTCAATCCTGGCCGCGCGGCACCGAGTGGTGCTGCTCGTCCGCCGATGAGACGGGCAGTTCTTCAACCGCAGCCAGATCCGCCCGAGATTGTCCCGTGGCTGTGTTGCGCGCACCAGATGGAAGGTCGCCGGTTCACGTGGATGGTGACATATGGCTGATGATCGCGTCGGCAAACTCCGAGCACTTCAACAACGTCGCGCCTTCCATGAGGCGTTCGAAGTCGTACGTCACGGTTCTCGCACCGATCGCGCCATCCATGCCGCGAATGACCAGGTCGGCCGCCTCGGCCCAACCCAGGTAGCGCAGCATCATCTCACCCGAGAGGATGATCGAGCCGGGGTTGACCTTGTCCAGCCCGGCGTACTTGGGGGCGGTGCCGTGCGTGGCCTCGAAGATGGCGTGACCGGTTTCATAGTTGATGTTCGCGCCCGGTGCGATGCCGATGCCGCCGACTTGCGCCGCCAGCGCGTCGGAAATGTAATCGCCATTGAGATTCGTGG
>CAZDTB010000649.1:0-2536 GCA_964508075.1 uncultured Planctomycetales bacterium | reverse complement strand
AGCGCCAGCAGCAAATAGGGCCACATTTCTAGCTGGGTTCCCACGGATTCTCGTCGTGGGCCTTCCTGCCTGCCGGGTTGCTGAGGCTCGGCACAAACGCTTACACGGCAGGGCAGTATGGTCCATCTCGCGCGGCGCGAGAATCGCGGAGCCAGCACAGTGGTATACTATCGGTATCCGAGACTGGGGGATGCGCTGCGTTCCCTACCAGATGGGAAGGAGGTCTGCTGTGGGTTACCGAACGCTCTTGGTGCTGATGGCTGCCGCATGGGTCGCTTCGCCCGTAGCCCAGGGGCAGTTGGAGTACGTCGACATCTCGACCGGCCTGCACGTACCGGAGCTGGACACCGGTCAAACTGAGCTCGAATTCGGCGACGTCAACGGCGACGGCCATGTCGACCTCGTCTCCATTGGCGATCACGGCTCGCCGGGCCTCGAAGGCGGGGAACACGGCGTCATGGTCTGGTTCGGTGACGGTGGCGGGAACTGGTCCGTCTTCCAGTACGGCGACTTCGGCTACGGCGGAGTCGCGTTGGGTGACGCCAACAACGACGCCCTCATGGACGTCGGCTACGCCATGCACCACAACTACTCCGGCGTCGACCTGGGCGACCAACTGATCGAAGTCGCGCTGGGCGACGGCTCGGGCCAGTTCTGGACGCCGTGGGACGACGGGCTGGCCACCAACAGCGAAACGTGGGGCATGTTCGGCACGGACTTCGCCGACGTCGACAACGACGGCGACCTCGACATCGGCTGCGCGTCCTTCGGCGGCTCCAACGGCGCTCGCGTTTACCTGAACAACATGGACGGTTCATGGACGCAGAGCTCGGCGGCCGTGGCGGGCAATTCGAGCATGTTGTTCCAGTTCGGTGACGTCAACGGCGACGGGCTGGCCGACTTCGCCGCCGCCTACGGCAGCGCTACCGTCGGGCTCGGAGACGGTGCCGGTGGTTTTGTCGCGAGTCTCTCGGGGACCCATGCCGGCATCTCCCTGGGCGACGTCAACGATGACGGCCGAGTCGACGTGGCGTACGTCACGGCCGGCGGCGGAATCAAGGTGTATACGCGGACGGACGCTGGCGCGTGGCAGGATCTCTCCGGCAATCTGCCAAGCTCTGGAGGTTTCAGGCTCACTCAGATCGGCGACATGAACCTCGATGGACACGGCGACGTCGTGGCGTTCGACCCCGGTTCCGACAGCCCCGGAACGGTAGCGGTTTACGGCGGTGACGGCGCCGGAAACTGGCAATTGCTTGCTTCGATCGCGACGCCGGAAAATCACGGATATGCCACCCTGCGCGCCGGGGTGGACGTCGACCACAACGGTTATCCTGACTTGGTGGTGGTGCAGGAAGAGGACTTCTTCGTCCCGCCGTTTTTCTGGTTCGACAAGAACTTCGCGTATTGCTACGCGGAAAGCTCCGTGCCTGCCTCCATGTGGATATACCCGCAACACCCGCGTGGTGGTGAGACGTTCATAGCTGGTTCGGTACGATTCATCGACTGGACCGCGGCCGTCCCCGGCTCAGAACAGCCGACCATGGCTATTGAATTGTCGCTCGACGGTTCCGATGGGTCGTGGATGTCCGTGGTCTCATCGGCGCCGAACAACGGCCGCTTTCAGTGGTCACTGCCCGCCGAATTACCGACGTCGACGAGTTGCTATCTCCGCTTCACGCTCGATGCGGTCAGCGTGGTCACGCCGCAGCCGTTCACGATCCTGGGAACGTCTCTGGCGGGGGATCACGACGGCGATGGAGACGTCGACGGGGATGATTTCGCCGAGTTCCCGGCGTGCATGACCGGCCCGGACGGCAACCCGCTCCCGCCGGGCTGCTCCGTGTTCGACTTCGATACCGATGAGGACGTGGACTTGACCGATTTCGCGCAGTTCCAAACCGTCTTTACCGGCGCCCAGCCGTAACCGAGTCCGGACGCCACGGTTCGCCGCGCAAGCCGCGTGTACCTCGGTGGCGCTTGCCGTCGCGCCGCTTCGACACGTGAGTGTAATCCTTGCAGTTGCATAAGATTCGCGGTGTGCTGGACGTTTTCAGGCGAGAAACCGGGGGATTCAGGATAAACAGCTCTCCCGCCCGCGAAGCGCGAAACGCGCAAGTCCTTTGCTATCAAGGAGGACGAAATAAACGGTATGGACAGCCAGGAGTCCGTTCTCACCGGCGCCGCCGTCCATCATCTTCTGCCGCGACGGGCGCGGATGGAGTATTCCGCATGCACAGGACCAGAACGCACACCGACGCGCCCACTCGCCAAGCCCAAAACGAGAAGTACCCCGGCAGCCGAGACTACCGGGGTACAATTCTGTGAGCCTTTGTGGCTTACGGACTTACCGTCCTTGTCGCCTTCTTCGTTTGAATCCACGCGTCTTCAATAGACCGAGAACTGCTCTTTCCCCACTTCTTTTGCGTTTCAACCCAGTTCCCATTATGGAACGATCTCAACTCACTGCGGTCGTACTCTACCAGATCTCGCTATCAATGTCAAGTAGATTATTCAACAAACCGACATTTCCCAT
>CAZDTB010000648.1:1531-2552 GCA_964508075.1 uncultured Planctomycetales bacterium | reverse complement strand
CTCGATCACGCGCCTGGCGCGGGCCTACAACACCGAGGTGCCGCACTCGGGCAAGATCCTGACCGGTGGCGTGGACGCCAACGCCTTGCAGAAGCCCAAGCGCTTCTTCGGCGCCGCCCGCAACCTCGAGGAGGGCGGCAGCCTGACGATCATCGGCACCGCCTTGGTTGACACCGGGTCGAAGATGGACGAGGTGATCTTCGAGGAGTTCAAGGGCACCGGCAACTCCGAGCTGGCCCTCGACCGCCGGCTGGTCGACAAGCGTATCTGGCCGGCGATCAACATCGCCGCCAGCGGCACCCGCAAGGAAGAGCTGCTGATGGATCCGAAGGAGCTTGAGAAGGTCTACATGCTCCGCCGCGTGCTGAGCGACATGAACCCGGTCGAATCCGTGGAACTGCTGCGGAACCGGCTGGAGAAGACCGAGGCGAACGCGGTCTTCCTGATGACGATGAACCTGGCGTAACGATCTTCGTCGCTGGCCAGGCCCACATTCGGATCAGGCAGCGGCCGGCTTTTCGGGGCCGCTGCTTTTTTGCGCGCGGTGGTTGGCTGGAATCGTCGAAAGTCCGCGGAAGGCTCGGGCGATGTGTTGTCCCCTGGGACTGGCAGTGTCAAAATAACAGGTTTATTGTGATGCATGGAGTTGCGCGCTATGCCCCAAACCACTGCCACGCCGGAAGCCCAGGAAGCCGCCAGTCGTGATCTTGAACCTATGTTTGCCCCGCGCTCGATCGCGGTGGTGGGCGCGTCGCGCCGGCCGGGCTCGGTCGGCTACGCGGTGACGCGCAATTTAATCTACGGCGGGTACACGGGGGTGGTTTATCCAGTTAACCCGAGGGCCAAGAGTATTCTGAGTTTGCGGTGCGTGGCGGATTTTGCGGCGATCGACGATGAGGTGGACTTGGCGGTGATCGTCACGCCGGCAGCGACCATCGAGGATCTCGTACGTCGGGGCGCGGATCATGGCATCAAGCACTTCGTGATCATCTCAGCGGGGTTCAAGGAAGTCGGCGGCGAG
>CAZDTB010000648.1:0-1521 GCA_964508075.1 uncultured Planctomycetales bacterium | reverse complement strand
GGGGCCGACAGCCTGGAAACCCTGCTGCGCCAGAGCTTGAAGGCGTTGGCGAAGGAGCGCGGGCTTTCGCTCATCGGGCCGAACTGCCTGGGAATCATCAATACTTCGCCGGAAATCCAGATGAATGCCACTTTCGCCACGCACATGCCTCGCAAGGGAGCGCTCGGCCTGATCTCACAGAGCGGCGCGCTGTGCACGGCGGTGCTCGACTACGCCCAGGGACGCGGGATCGGGTTCTCGCGCTTCGTGAGCTTCGGCAACAAGATCGACGTGACAGAGATCGACCTGCTGAAGGCCCTGGCACGCGACCCGCAAACGAGGGTGATTCTGATGTACGTGGAGGATCTCTCCGGCGGGCAGCCGTTCATCGACGCGTGTCACAAGATCACCCGCGGCGACAATCCGAAGCCAATCCTCGCGATCAAGACCGGACGAACCAGTGAGGGCGCGGCGGCGGCCGCGTCGCACACCGGCTCGCTGGCCGGGCCCGACGAAGTGTACGACGCGGTGTTTTCGCAGGCCGGTGTCATTCGGGTCGAATCCGTCGGGGAGCTGTTCGACTACGCCGAGGCGTTTGTCGATCCGCTGCTGCCGGCGGGCCGGGGGACGGCGATCGTAACGAACGCGGGCGGACCCGGAATCATGGCGACCGACGCGTGTATTCGCTACGGGCTGAAGATCGCGCGTTTCCAGGACTACACGACCAAGTCGCTGCGTTTTCAGATGCCGCCGACCGGCAGTTGGAAGAATCCGGTGGACGTGATCGGGGATGCCAAGCACGATCGCTATCGGGCGGCACTGGACGCGGTGACGGCGGATGAGAACGTGCATCAGATAGCGGTGATCGTGACGCCGCAGATGATGACGGACGTCGAGAACATCGCGCAGGTCATCGTGGAAACCAAGGGGTTCTGCAACAAACCGATCATTGGCGTATTGATGGGGGAGGTGGATATGTTGCCCGCCGTGTCGATACTGCAACAGCACGGCGTTCCGACATTTACGTTTCCCGAGGATGCGATGCGGGCGTTGTCGGCCAAAGCGCGTTTTGCCGAATGGGCCCGCAGACCGATCAGCGAGTACCGCCGATTCGACGTGGACGACCAGGCGGTGGAGACGCTGTT
Source organism: uncultured Planctomycetales bacterium (assembly GCA_964508075.1). Lineage (GTDB taxonomy): Bacteria > Planctomycetota > Phycisphaerae > UBA1845 > Fen-1342 > JALSRY01. The sequence continues at coordinate 397 of CAZDTB010000648.1, read as the reverse complement.
CGCCGGCGAACTGAAAGAGGGACGCAATCAGTTGGTGGAGTTGCAGGCCCTGGATGCCATACGGCACTACGGGTTCCCGACGGTGCCATACGCGTTAGCGAGGACCGCGGACGAAGCGGTCAAGGCGGCCGGCGAGATCGGCTATCCCATCGTGATGAAAATCTCGGGGCCGAAGATCCTACACAAGACCGACGTGGGCGGCGTGCGGCTGAACCTGTCGAGCGAGGGCGAGGTTCACGAAGCATTCGAGGGGATGACTGCATCCGTCAAGAAGCACATGGGCGACGAGGTCGAGATCTGGGGCGTGCTGATCCAGAAAATGATGGAGAAGGGCAAAGAGATCATCCTGGGGATGACGCGCGATCCACGCTTCGGGCCGCTGCTGATGTTTGGGCTG
>CAZDTB010000647.1:0-2558 GCA_964508075.1 uncultured Planctomycetales bacterium | reverse complement strand
ACGCCTGGCGGCTGACCCGCAACGTCTGGGTCCTGATGATCGTGCTCTGTGTCGCGTTGGGCTCCGTGCTGCCCCCCCATAATCCCGCCAAGATGTTCGCCGAGTCTCGTCCGTTCACGTTCTGCACCGTCGTCCTGCTGGGGATCTGCGCGGTCGTCTGCATGCAGTGCGCGCGGCTTACCCCCGACGGTGTTTCTTTAGCGCAGCGCGTAGATTGCTGATACGTCGTCGTGGAAGACGCTTTCGAAGAAGCGCTGGTCGGCGAACTTGTCCAGCCCCTGCCACAGCTCGCGTTCCACCGTCCCGACCAACACGTGCGTGATGCCGTGCGCGCGCAGCGTCGCGTGACACCGTTCCGCACCGACGGGCTGCTCCAGGACCTCGGCGATCGCCTCCAACGCGTGCTGATGTGCCGTGGCATCCGTCGGGAAAAACACCATCGTGTCCTGTTCGAGCACCGTGATGCCGATCTGCCGGCGCGCGATCTGCGCCAACTGGAGCCGCTCTTTGAACGGGTGCGCCTGTACGACGGCGTCCGACGGCAGGTTGTGACGCAGGAACCGTCCGGCGCCGGCCTCCTGCGCGGCCCGCTGGGCGTCGTCGTGCGCCAGCACCCCCAGCAGGCTGTCCTTCGGAACGTAGCGACGGACTGCGGCCAGCGGGGACTGGTAGAGCCCGACCGGCAGGCCCAGTAGCAGCACCAAGCCGATGAAACCTCCCAGTACACGCCGCGGACGCTGTGGCGATTGACCGTGCAGCGACCAGCCGAGCGGGTTTAGCAGTGATGGGCGCCGCGCCTGTGGCGCGAGGATACACGCTGCCAGCACGACGCCGGCGGCCATCGCTGCCAGAATGACTTTCTGGCCGAAATCGTTGTATTCGAAGTGGCTGCGCACGCTGACAAAGCCGATCAGCGCCACCAGCGCCGAAAGCATCAGCAGCCGCAAGCCGGAATCGTCCCATACCCGTCGCCAGATACGCCGCGGCACCAGTATCGGAAAGAGCAACAAAGGCCCGAATTCAAGTGCCAACAGCCAGGGCAGATCGAGCAGGTTCGCGATCACGCCGGGCGGCACCAGCTTGCCGAGCAGGGCGTGGGTCTGATAGGGCCAGTCGGCGGTCAATCCCTTGGCGTGCCGCCGCGACATTTCGAGGTAACCGAGCAAACTGGGCAGCGCGAGCCCGAACATCAGCAGGGCCACCACGCTGCTGCCCAGCAATCGTCGCAGCGCCAGGGCGGGCTTTCTGCGCAGGGTCGCGAGTTCGAGCAGGATGAATACTGCCAACCCGGGCAACCCGCCCGCCGCCACCCAGATGGTGGACCCGATCAGGCCGGCCGCCAGCACCGGACCCAGCACGAACCAGCCCTTCCACCAGCCTTTCAGTGAAAACGCGTACACGCCCACTAACGTGATGAGCACACCCTGCACGTTCTGTGGTGTCCAGACGATCTGCGTGAAGAGATTGTGGATGCGCACCAGCGTGTCGGCCCAGGCGTCGAGCGTGATCACGCGCATTTTCATGATGATGACGGGGATGATGTCAAGCCCGCCGATCGCCGTTGCCAGCAACGCGGCCAGCGTGGCCGGCCCGTCTCCGCCGGTGAAGCGCTTCACGATCAGGTAGAACATGCCGGCGGTGCCAATCCCGACCAGGGCGGCTTGCAGGCCAAACGCCAGCTCGATGCTCGCGCCCGGCGACAACGCGCGCACCGTCGCCGGGATCAGATAGAAGAAGTGGTAGTAATACACCGGTCCGGCGGCGTTGTCCGCGAAGAAGGGGTTCCCGAGCGGCAGCGGTCGGTGTTCGAGTGAAAAGAGCACAGCGTGGTGCTTGATGAAGTCGTGGATCAACGCCGGCACCGGATAGCCACGCAGCTCGGTCGGCCAGTAGGTGCCGATCGCGGCAAACGCGACGAGCGCCGCAATCAGCGCGAAGACAACCTTCGTTCGCGTCTGATCGAATAGCCGCGATTCGGTCATCGGCGTTGGAGACTTGCCCAGCGCGTGGCTGAGCCAACAACCGAGAGTGACCAGCAGCCAGACGCAACCAAGCAACGGCCAGGGGGCATTTGTGAGGTGCCAGATCGGATTGAGCACAACCGGAGTGATCGCCAGCGATGTCGCCAACGCCAGCACGACCCGTCCCGCCGCATCCCAATTGGCGCCCAGCCCGAACCCGGCCACGACGTATCGCCCGGGGAGATAGCAGAGCAGCAGCAGCATGGCGGGTGTCGCCAGCGGCGCGAAACGCGTCGCGGCCAGCGCCGCCAACAGCGTCGGCATAAGCCATTCGAAACGGCGGAGGGTGTTATCGGATTCGCTCGTCAACTCTTCTCGTAGGTGTACTGCGGATACGACCGCGCGGTTCGGATTATAGTTGTCAGCCCGACGTGTGGCGACGCTCGGCGAGCGCGCCGGCGTGGTAAAATGATGCCGTGCCTGAGCGATCCACGAACATGCCGCAGGTTGCCTGCGACGCCATGTGCGGCGGGTTGGCCCGCTGGCTGCGCATGTTCGGCGTTGACACGACCTACACGCCCGGGATCGACGACGCCG